>DLND01000062.1:14462-34184 GCA_002476905.1 Flavobacteriales bacterium UBA7519 | reverse complement strand
TTCGGGATTGATCTGAAAAATTTTAGATGGTCTCCGGTAAAGTTTAAGTATCCAAAATGGGCAGATTTGTACCAAACCGGTGATAAATATCTATATGTTAATCGTGGTTTTGGCGTAATCGGATATCCTGGTAGGGTAGGGGTCTTACCGGAAATTACCGTTTTTGAATTGAGTTAAAACAAAATTTTTTTGATATAATACAAAGCCTGTTTATCGTATGAATGATAACAGGCTTTTTTAGATAGTTTCACTTCATTCTCATACACTTTTGTAGATTTAGACTACTTAATAATGATTATTGATTATTTAAAAATAAGTCTATTTATCTGCAAAATATTTAATTTGAAAAGTCGGTGTCAAAATAAATAATCCTTCATTCTGGCGACCGCTATCTCATTCTCATCAATGAACTGAAATAGCTGCTCAAGACGGTCTTCAAATGTGCGGCCGGTGTTTATCTTTTTGTAAAATGGTAAGTCAAATGGCGACTCGTTTCGGTTGAAAAATTGCCAAGCATTAACGTAAATCATCACGTACTCATTATTCTTCAAACTCTCCAAAAGCATACTCTCATAATACTTCATTGGCGTGACCTGAAAGACATAATCATTGAACGGAAGTTGAGAGTAGGGCGACTGACTTTCTGGAACTATCGTTAAATCATTTTCGATGTGAATGTGAGTTTTTGAAGTCAGTTTACGCCATAGAAAATTGAGCTTAGATTCTTCGATATTCGAGACGTAATTGAAGTCCAAATTTTTGATTTCTGAGTAAGAAATCTGATGGTGTTTTTGCCTCAAACCACGAATTGGTTTTTCCAAAAATTGCTCCAAATTCTGCTTTGTTTTTTCTATGTTTTCTGGCGTAGAATTGACGTTGTAAAATGCAATTTCGTGTCTTGAAAATGAAATCTTTTTTAGGAGTTTTTTCAGCTTGTCAACAATAGAAACCTCAACAAAGAATGTGGCCTTGAAATCGTGGGTCTCTAACAAAAGAAGTATGATTTCTGCTTTTTCTTCGATAGATGTAATCAATTCAGCTTCCGAAATATTTTTGTTTTTTGATATTCTATTTTCAGAAATTGATATGTTAAAAGTCAATAAAACCACTTAAACCAAAATTTATATTTTATTTATAATTAATTTAAAATCAAATGTTAAAAAGTATTTAACTTAAATTGATTATTCAGATTTTGCTATTTGCCTAATTTCTTTTTAAGATTATTTATCATATCTATTGACATAGAAGAAATGTCAAATTTATAATCTAATCCCCAATCTTGTTTCGCTGCAGAATCATCTATACTCGCTGGCCAAGAATCTGCAATGGCCTGACGGAAATCTGGCTCATATTTTATCTCAAAATCTGGCATTGTTTTTTTGATTTCAATAGCCAATTCTTGAGGTGTAAAACTCATCCCTCCAAGGTTGTAAGAGTAACGTATTTTTACCTGTTCTTTTGGAGCTGTCATTAGCTTGATTGTTGCATCAATAGCGTCGTCCATATACAACATTGGCATCGCTGTATTTTCACTAATGAAGCTTGTGTATTTTCCGTTTTCTACAGCCTCATAAAATATCTCAACGGCGTAATCTGTAGTACCTCCACCTGCTGGTGCTTTCCAAGAAATCAAACCTGGATAACGGATGCTTCTGATATCTACGCCGTATTTTTCAAAGTAATATTCGCACCATTTTTCGCCGGCCATTTTTGAGATTCCGTAAACGGTTGTCGGATTCAAAACAACTTCTTGTCCCACATTTTCTTTAGGAATTCCTTTCCCAAAAACAGCAATAGAACTTGGCCAGAAAATCTTCTTCAAGGTTCCTTCTTTTGCCAATTCACAAAGGTGGATCAATGGATCGAGATTCAGTTTCCATGCAAAAAGTGGTTGCTTTTCTGAAGTTCCGGATAAAAGTGATGCTAAATGATAAACTGTTGTGATGTTATGTTCTTTGATGACGTCTGTAACAGCTTGGAAATTAGTAACATCTAATCTCTCATAATAACCAGCTTCGGTAATGCCTTCTTTCCACTTGTCCAGACCAGAAGCAATAACGTTTTCTTTACCATAAATTTCTGATAATCTAACGGTTAGTTCCGTTCCAATTTGTCCAAGCGCACCTGTGATGAGAATTTTTTCTGTCATAGTTTCATTTTTACTTTTCTTGATTGGCAAATCTAATTAAATTTGGGATTGAGAATCAAAAAGAATTCCAATAAATTTTTTAAAAATTTCATAATATGCAAAATCTGTCGCCAATAATAGAAGTTGATGAACTAATGCAGATATCTGAAAATCAAAATCTCAGAATTTTTGATGTCAGAACTGGTTCCAGTGCTAAACAAGACTATCTTAAAAAACATCTTGAAAATTCGGTTTTTGTTGACCTAAATTCTGATTTGGCAGAAATAGATAATCCTAAAAATGGAGGTCGTCATCCGCTTCCGAAGTTTGAAGATTTTATCAAGACTTTAGGCGAATTAGGAATTGATAAAGATTCTCACGTTGTAATTTACGATGATAAAAATGGCGCTAATGCTGCTGCGAGATTTTGGTGGATGTTGCGTGCGGTTGGTCAGAACAATGTTCAGGTTCTGAATGGCGGATTGCAAGTTGCAGAAAATCAGAATTACCCATTAAGTTCTTTTGAGGATTATTATCCTGAAACCAACTATATTTCCGATTACCAAGATTGGCAGTTACCACAGGTTTGGATTGATGATGTGAAAAAAGCAACGCAGGATGCAGAATCAGTAATTGTAGATGTTCGAGAATCGCAACGTTATGATGGGATTATGGAGCCAATTGATTTGGTGGCAGGACATATCCCGAATGCTCAGAATTTTCCGTTCATCGATAATCTGGATGAGAAAGGTTTGTTCAAGTCTCCGGAGGTTCTCAGGAATCTGTATTCTGAATTATTTGATAACTATGAAAAAAACAAAATCATTTTCCATTGCGGAAGCGGCGTAACGGCTTGTCATTCTCTTTTGGCTTTGGATTATGCAGGTTTCGATATTCCGAATCTTTATGTTGGGAGCTGGAGCGAGTGGAGTAGAAACGAGATTTAATTGTCAATTGTTAATGATTAATTATCAAGGGTAACAATTAAACATTATTTAAAAGCTGGCGCGGATTTGCATACTTCCGATGTGGATGGTTCTATCACCAGAGTTTCGACCTTCATAATTCACATTAAGCTGAATAAATGAGTTTATCGCCTGTTGGATGTATAATGTCCAGACTTGATTTTTCCCAGCTTTTAATCCTTCTAACATTTGATTTCCTACGATACTGAAGCTGTTGCCAGAGAAATCATTATTGATGAAAGAAAAATTGGCTCTTATACTTGTTTTCGCTTTTTCCCATTGAAAAGTTCCCGAGATTTCATAAGTTTTCAAAAGTTCCTCGCCATCGGTTCTTTTTTTCTGACGGAGCGCGCCGGATAATTCGGTTTGCAAAGTTTCGGTCAATTTGTAAGTTCCTTTTGGCTTGGTTTCCCAGTTTTGAAGAAGATAATTTCGGGAAGCATAAACCTGCGAACTGTTCGTTACATTTTGCAAAGTATTTTCCCAATCGGCGCGGAAAGCCTTAGTAAAAGAATAACCTACATTCAGGAAATGAGATTTCTGCCCGTGCGCTTCGTTACTGTAATTGGCATTAACCAAATTATCATTGTCAGTGTATCGATAACTTCCGTTCCAGCCAGATTTGTCATTAGAATTGAATAAAGCGGAAGCTAATATATTCTGCGTTCTCAGCAATTGATCTGATTGTTTTTCAAAAGGATTCCAAACCAAAACTTTGCTTCCCTTCATATAAGAATTCTGGGAAAGTAAAGACAAATTAAAATTCCATCGCTTCAAAAAAGCATTTTCAGAACTGATGATTACCGATGGGTTGACGAATAAAGCGACTTGTAATTTGTTTTTGTTTGATGCAAGATAATTCACGCTATTGGTATAAACTCTGATGTACTGAGCCAAATCCGCATATTCCGCTACTTCAAACTCGTCTAATTGCTGAACGCCATCATTGTTATAATCTGTCCATTTATAAACACCTTGTCCATCGGTTACTTTGATATATTGGAATTCACGTTGCGCTTCCTGACCATTTCCTAATTCGTAGAAAAGCTGCAGCCGCATTCCGTTTTTGAACAATTGCTGATTGTATAAAATATTTCCCACCACAAAATCCTGATTCTGGTCATTCGCCAAAGTCCGATTTTCATAATAGAATTTTCTGTAGTGAACCAAAGTCGATAGTTGTGTTTTTTCGGTTTTGATGATTTGACTTTCCGCCATCAACCCCAAAATATTGTTCATCTTCTGAAGACGATTATCCTGCACCGAATCATTACTTCTTAGATAAATTTTGGTCAATAATTTGGTTCTTGCAGAATCCTCGATTTTTTTCTGAATGAAAACTTCTTTCCAACTGAAACTCGTCACATCCAACAATTGTGTTGCGTTGTATTTTTTCTCATTGTGCTCCATAGAGCCGCCCAACATCCAGCTTCCTTTTTTGCTTGCCAATTCTGTAGAAACAGCACCACGGATGAAAGTTGTGTTAAGGTCAGTCGATTTGGTGTCGAGATAAGAAACCGCTGCGAGGTTATTGAACTTTCCGATTTTCCAAACAGCATCGACGTCGTTTTTGATGCCTTTGTATGTATCCGTTTCTTCAAGATAATTCAGTTTATAATTAATCTTAGAAGTTTTATTAAAGTCATTCAGAAATGAGAAAATAAATCTGTTCTGAGTAATCTGGCTGAACTCATTGGTTAAATTGAAATCTCTCCAGAAATCAACATTGTTGATTCTGTCCAAAACGTGAAAGTTTTTTTGGATGACCTGATATTCCAACATTGGCGTTCCTGTCCAATTATTTTTTCGGAACGTTTTGTTGGCGTAGATTCTTGCTGCATAACCAATGTTTTGATCATTGTCTTTGGACGAAAACATATTGATATCATAATTGCTCAATGAGACATCTGTTCCGATGACGCCTTCGTTCAAAGCATACTCGAAGTTAGCAGAATAAACTTGTGATTTCTCCGGTGCTGGCAATTTTCTCACCGCCATATAATCTCCCAAACCAGTTCCTACATATTGGAAAACGCGACCATTGTTGGTAGATTGTTGTAACTGATAATCCCCTTTTCCGCTACCGAAATAAGTAAATGAAACCTGATACAAAACCTGAGTTTGGTCGGTAGAAAACTCGTAATGAAAAGAATCTGTGTCGAATATCTTTTTGTACAGAATTTTATTGACGTCGTATTCCGTTTCCACACCCGATGGCGAGTACATTGCATTTTGATTGTTGCCCGCATTCACCAAAGTTTGCTGGTCTTCTTCGCTAAGGTTGAGAGAAAGTGGTGCATTTTTATTGTCATTCTCCATAAACCAACTGAATCCAGCTTTGAACTTTTCACGCTGATGTTTGATGTTTCCTGTGATTAAGAATCTGGTGTAATTTCGGTTGGTGTAATTATAAGATACGTTGATGAAGTTCTGAGAATAAATGGGTCTGAAACTCGTGAAGGTAATTTCTCCTGTATTATAATTAATGATATAATCCTGATTTTCACCACGTTTCATCAATATTCCATCAATATAAACCTGTTCTGAACCAGAAATAATTGTGATGAATAGTTCGCCGTTCTTTCCCGTCAATCTGTAAGGTCCCTGATTACCTTCAACACCTTGAAAACGCATCCTGAAAAACTCACTTCGGGCAACACCTCCCGAAACATCTACGGAGGTTTTGTTACCATTCTTTTCCCAATTGGTAAGAAATTGCAATCCCATACTTCGCCTTTGGTACCGCCCGAAATAAGTCGTTTCATCATTTAAATCCAGATGTCCGGCGCGTATGATGCTGTGATTTTTAATATTCAGTTGAAGATAAATCTTATCAAATTCCTGCAATGTCTGTGTGTAACCATCTGCCTGAACCGGAAGATTATGGTCCGAAATAGAAGCCAAAATCGAAACATCGGGACTCAATTTACCCGAAATCTGCATATCCATAGAACTCTGCACAGATGAGCCTTGGTTATTCCCAAAAGTAATTCCTCTGATAATAGAGCCTTTGGAATTGAGTTCTCCAAGAATCCTTTTTTTGTCATTTTTTACCAATACTTCTTCATCATAAATCACTCGATTCTGCTTTTTGATAAAGTCAAGTGTGTCTTTCGTGAAAAAATCTTGATTGATTTTAGAAATTAGGACGCTGTCTTTTTTAAGGGAATCTTGCGGGATATTTGGGTTTTTCCAACTGAAAATCTGTGCATTAACCGAAATTAGTGCAGAAAAAGTACAGATTATTAGAAAAATTTTATTTATCTTCGACACCCTTTAGTTATGATAAGCAAATGTACTAATAATAGGCTTTACAGCGAATTAACAATTATTTAAAACGGGAAAGGGGTTGTTAAAATTGTAGTTAAAGATAATATTTTATATTTGCCACAGACAAAACAGAACAATTTTAAACTTTTATATTATGAAAAAATTTTATTCTTTATTAGCTGTAGTAGCTATGACTGCGACAGTGAATGCTCAGGGATCAGAAAACTTTAATTCACAAACAGTTTTGACATCCACTTATGCAGATGGTACTTTTGCAGGGCAAACATCTGGTGTTACTGTTGCATACACTCATTCTCGTGACGAAGGTGATTACGCAATTACGGGTAAAGGGCTTATGTTAAGAAGGGCTGATGAACCTAGTTCTGTAGAATTTACTATTCCTAATGGTGTTGGAACTTTTAGCTTCAAGTATAGAAAAGCTTTTACAGGTGGAAGTGCAAGAATTTTATCAATCCAAGTAGATGGGGTAGAAGTTGCTACAACAACAGCAATTGGTGCTACTTCAGGAGCGGATACTACAGTTTACGATTTTTCTAAAGCTATAAACAAAGCCGGATCTGTTAAAATAAAAATTACTTACCCTGCAGGTACTACAACTGGTAATAAGCAAGTAACAATTGACGATGTTTCTTGGACTGCTTATGTAACAATGGCAGTTGTAGATGCTACAAAAGCAAAAGCAAACTTGGTGAAAAATACAATCGTTTCTAACGAGCTTATTTTCGGAGCTGCTGCAAAAGTATCAGTTTATAACACTGCCGGTCAAGTTGTAAAAACTGCTGAGGTTGCAGAAAACGGTAGATTAGATGTTTCTGCTTTGCCAAAAGGAACTTACGTAGTAACTGGTCTTGTAAACGGACAAGCTGTATCACAGAAAGTAATCAAGAAATAATTTTTGATAAATTGGAAAATAATTACGCTGCCCGATTGGGCAGCGTTTTTTCTTATATATTTAGAACATTAAGTTAATATGATTTAAAACAGTCTTAACATTTAGTTTTACTAATATGATTATCTTTGGGACAGATGAGTTTGAACAAAGTTGGATGGAAGAATGTTAAATATTAACAAGGAAAAATTCTCCAACCTAGATCAAAACGAGACAATTTATTGTGTGAATGTTAAAAAATAAATAAAATTTTGCAAGATATATATTTTTATTAATTTAGCATTCCTCTACAAAAAGAAAAAAAAACAATTTTAAACTTTAATAAAATGAAAAAAATCTTTACTATTTTAAGTATTGCTGCAGCAATGACAGTTTCAGCACAAAGTAACCTTTTTGCTGGCTCTGATTTTAATGATTGGACTGCTTTTCAATCAAGCTTAGGATTTGATCTTAAGTCTGGAGAACAAAGTGCAACTGGTGGTGTTGGTGGAACAGGTGCATTAAAAATTACTGATAATACAGGTACATCAAACATTTATGTAATGACAGCTAATAAAAACATGAATGTTACAGGAATCAATTATATTACATTGAAGGTAAAAGGTGTTGCTGGTGGAGTTTCTTTCAATGCTGGAGATGGAACAGCTGCTGGAAGTAAGTATTTCAACGTTCCCGCAGGTACAACTGGAAATGTTACTCTGACTGCTACAGGAGCAAATTCTTATACAGGAAGCATCAATACTAATGATTGGGTTACCATCACATTAGATCTTACTGGAGTATCTTGGGGGTCAACTCCATCTTTTTCTATAAAGTTACAAAAGAGTTCGACTAATGCATTGTTTGTAGATGATATCAAAGGTTCTGCAACTTTAGCAGTTGCAGATTTTGCAAAAACAAACTCTATATTGGTTAAAAATACTGTTGTTGGAGAGTCTATCGCTTTCGCTAAAAATGGTGATATCCAAATCGTAAACGCTGCTGGTCAAGTTGTAAAAGCTGCTAAAGTAACAGAAGGTTCTACTTTGAATGTTTCTTCTCTTGCTAAAGGGATGTACATCGTAACTGGAACTGTAAACGGAGAAAAAGTATCTCAGAAAGTTATCAAAAACTAATCATAGTTTTTCTTAAAAATAGAAGGCTTCCTATTTTGGAAGCCTTTTTTTATCTTATGTAGATCGATATTACATTTTTAATATAATTGATAATTGATCGAAATTTCTACAGTTCTTTACTATCTGTCAATTTCTTTAATTTAAATTATTTAAGGACATAAAAATTAACAATTTTAGCAGTTAAGAACTTAATTGAAGTAGAGATTTCTTCATCAGATTCACTTTAAAACATCTTATATTATAATAAAAATTATATTTTTACAAATTATAAAATTATAGATGAATAATAAGACCAAGTTCTCAAATTTATTAAGAAGATTTAAACTGATTTTTGTTGCTGATAAAATAAATTATTATGTTAATCAATTTAAAAATAATTCAAAAAATAAAAAGTTTATCCAAGAGAATCCCGATGTATTATTACCACCCGATTATTTAATTTACGAATCTTTTCATCTTGATTATTATCATTATTACAATGGTGGGGAGAAAACGGCAGTATGGCTGAGTAATAAGTTCAGCAATTTTAGTAACATTGAAAATATTAAAATATTAGATTGGGGTTGCGGGCCAGCAAGAGTTGTAAGACATTTTCCCAATATTTTACCATCTGCTGAAATCTACGCGACTGATTACAACCCTCAAAGTATAGAATGGAACAGAGCTAATATAAAAAATGTAAATTTTAACCTCAACTTTCTGGAAGCAGATCTTCCTTATGAAAACAATTTTTTTGATGTCATCTACGGAATTTCAATTTTCACGCATCTGTCGGAACAGAAACATTATGAATGGGCAAAAGAGCTTACAAGAATATTAAAACCTGGAGGTATTTTATTTCTTACATTTCAGGGAGAAGCTTTTAAACAGAGACTTTCTGAGTCAGAAATTAAAGTTTTTGATAAGGGCAAAATAATAGTTAGGGATAAAGTGAAAGAAGGACATCGGACATTTTCTGCATTTCATCCGGATGATTTTGTGGTGAGATTATTTAAAGATCTGGATGTTGTTGAACATAATAAGTCCTTTCTGAATAATACTGCCTTAGAACAAGATAGTTGGATATTCAGAAAATTAGAATAAAAGCTATCACCACCACGGTGTTTTTTTAAAACACCCCTCTTCTAAGGTTGTTAATCAGTGCGCCCAAATTAAGAATCAGTGTATATCGGATTCTGCGTCCGTAATCCTTGAAGCCGGGCTCAAATCCTAAACTTGAAGCTACAGGGAAATAGATCTCCAGAAAATCCGGAACTACTTTTACCTTCACACCAGAATCCCAGATAAACTCCGCCTGTCTCGTCCTATTTTTGTAAATGCCGGCATCTGCATACAGATTAAACCATTTCCAAAGATGTGAATCTACATTAACGCTGGTAATAAATTGATTGACCGACGTGTTAAAAAATGATTTAAAACCGCCTTCAGCTAATATAAACTGCTGGGATAAGATTCCGGATGTTGCACTCTGACCCAGAAGTCCGTAGGAAAAAGTGTAGTTAGATACCCTCGAAATTCCGTAGTTGAATAAAGCATTTTTAGTGTCATTTCTCAGAAAATAACCTGCAAATAGGCGGAAACTGATCTTTTTATTCTTCGCAAACTCCCAGCGATAGAACGCTTCGGCAGAAATTTTCTGAAAATCTTCCATCCACTGGAGATTGGTTCTTATGTATTTTTCATGGATCAGACTGTTGTCAGAGTAAGAATAGCCAATGCTCCAAAGGTTGTATTTAGAATATTGATTATTACGAATCATAAGTGGTGTCAGTTCTCTTTCATAATAATTATATGAAAAATATAAACTCCTGCAAATCGCACTTCTCGGATTCTTTTGAAAATCGAAAGAGGTTCCTGCTCCAAATCTTTTGTAAGCCAAGTCATTGTCATAATGAAAATATGAGCCAGATATACCAAAGTTCCACCTTCTGAAGAAATTGTTGGGAGGCAGAATAGAGTAGTTTATCGCTCCGGATCCTGTAAGCTTGCCCGTTCCCGTGCTGTAATAGGGTGTCACCGAGTAATCAAATTTCTGATCAAATATTCCTTGATTTTTAAAATTAAGTCCAAGCAGTACTTTATCATACGCATTGAACGTAAGACGAGGCGTCAGGAAAATCTCGTTGTATTCCGGATTCTGAATATCTTTTATAAGCTTAAGTCGGATTTTTTTTGCATTAGAAAATAATCCTTTGGTGTAGATATAATTATCTCTGTAATTGGTTTCCGGGAAGATATAGTCATCGTTCAAAACGATTTTGTAAATACTCTTATTCGGAATTGAGACGGAATCTCTGCTTAGCTCACTTGCACTTTTCCAGAAGGTATTTTTGTAGCCTTCTCTTGTTTCGGATTGTAGTTTCAGGGGAATCAGATCGGCATTTCTGGATCGCAGCTGAACATTATAACTTTCATTTTTTTTCTTGATACTTTTCAGGTTAAAATTAATTCTGTGTTTCTCATTCATCATTCGTTCTAAAAAATCCGAGTTGCCATCTGTTGATTTTTCCAATGCTTTTAGAAAGTCCGAACCATCTGACTTTTTCTGGTAATTGGAAGATAGATAATTTTTTAGAAACAAGTCAAATTGTTCCGAGCCATGATATTCGGAAATGTAATTAAGTAGACTTCCGGTTTCAAACTGGCTTATGGCTGTTGTATTGAAATTACTGAGCTGATGATAAGGCGTTGTAATTTTCTGATCCAGATTCTGCGTATAAATGTAATGATAGGCTAGTCCATAACGTTCAGATAGCTTCAGTTTTGATGCGTGAAAAGCTTTTATTGGTTTTATGCCAAGTATTTTAACGTTTTCGGGCAGATTTCCCAATAAGAGATGGTTCGGATAAAACTTTTTAAGATACTGGATTTCCAGATACGATTTGATTCCGTTTTTTAACCAGTGATCATTAGTTTTGTTGGTGATAATGCCTTCTTCAGTGATTTTTTTTGATAGCAAGCTGAAATAATCCAGATCAGCCTTTTCATAATCTGTAAAAAGTTGGTATCTGAATTTCCAGAATTTAATATCATCAATACCGAAAAACTCTTCTTTGTTAAGAAATTTTTGAGTGATGAAAATATTTTCCGGCAGGTTTCCGGTTTTATTTTTGAGAAAACTAAGATGATTGACCAAAACCGGTTCCAGTATTTTCTGTTGATAGTCAGAAATCTCATAACCTAGCTGGATATTGATTTTTTCTCCATCAATTGTAGGCTGAAAACTAGGATAATTTTTTTTTGAAAGCTGAAATTCCGGGTCATTTATTGATATGCCTGAAAATCCCGACTCCGAGTGTCTTGCTAGGTTAGAATAGCATTTCCAACTCTCTGGAAGCGTAAAATCAACAGTCCAGAAAGATCCTGCATTGCCGGTTTCTTCTGTGTCCCTGTAGAAACTGTTGCTTTGATTTTCATTTTCAAAAGTGTCCGGCACCAGAAAGAAATATTTTAGCAAAATATCATTAGCGTCTATTCCATAGCCGGTAAATCTGGCGTCGGGCAAACGGATCTGATAATTGAGTGAAATTTTTATGCGTTCTCCCGGATTCAGTGATTCGGATAAAGGGATATAAACGTTCTCCTGATTTTTACTAAGCACTTCTGAAAAGTTATTTCCGTAAGAATATTGGAGACTTTCTAATTTTCCGAGTTGATTATCCTTGGCAAAGTATAAATCCTTTTTTCGGTCTTCAACTTTTCTTTTGAGAAGTGGCGTTTTGCGTTTTTGATAAGCAGAAACCCAATTCAGAAGCTTGACTTGTTTAATTGCTTTTTGATGAGGATTATGGTAAATAAGAACCTGTTCAACAGAGATCGTTTTCTGATCTTCATTCAGCCTGGCTCGGATTGAGATAGTATCTCGCTGCGCTTTTGCCGAGAAATAACAAATTAAGGATAGACACAAAAAAAATCGCTTCATCAAAAAATAATCATTATCTAAAACTACTATTTTTTTCTGATGAAGCGTGATGTTATATTGTTAAAATTACAAAGAATCCTGATACGCTTTCCAGCCTTCGTTTTTGTAGCGTAAAGCTTCTTGTTCAGGCTCATCGGCTTTGTAAATTCCGCGTCCTACGATGATGAAATCTGTTCCGTAATTTCTAATCACGTGTTCCGGGGAGTTGTATTGTTGACCTTTGTCATCTCCACTTGTTCCCAAATTAACACCTGGCGTGAACAGTAAAAGCTGGTCAGGAACTTTATTCTGAGCGACGCACCCCATTATACTCTGATGGTTTTCTATTACTTTCAAAGCTTCTTCACGATAATGAGAATCGGTCAAAGTTCCTTGAGAAGACATCCCTAAAATCGCTACAACACCAACATTCATAAAGCAGTCCAAACTTTTGCTTCCGCCAATAACGTGAGAAGTTACCAAGTCTGCCCAGTTGGAAATCTTGTATGTTCCATAAGAAAATTGAAGTTGTTGAGTATTTCCGATGTCAGCAAATTTTCTATCTTCCATCAAAAGAAAATTATGTTTTGTGGCTAAATCTTTGAGCGGAAGAATGGTTTCATCAGCATCAAAATCATTCAAAATATCGATGTGAGTTTTAAGAGCGACAATGTGTGGACCAACGATATCAGCGAAATCTAATAATTCTTTTGTTGTGATAAAGTCTGCAGATGCAATCAGGTTTGACCTTTTTTCAATCGCAATTTCAAGGATTTTCTTGGCGAACGAATGTTCAGCAACTTCTAATTTTTGCTCGTAAGACAGACGTTTTTTCTCTTCAAAAACCACTTGATTTCCATTGACAAAATCTTGAATTCTTGCAACCTCTTCGTCATCAATGTAATTAACTCCTCTCAGGATTTCCACAACTTCAGAAATATTGAAAAGCGAATGTACTTTGTAACCTTTGGCTTCTAACTTTTCTTTGCCGCCTTGTTGTCTGTCAAGAACTACAACGATGTCCGAAACTTTGATGCCTTCATTTTCAACTTCCTCAATAGTCTCGACCAAAGATTTTCCGGATGTGATGACGTCTTCTACCAAAAGACAGTTTTGTCCTTTTTCGTAAATCCCTTCAATTAGTTTTTTTGTTCCGTAAGCTTTAGCTTCTTTTCTTTTGATGATTAATGGAAGATAACTTTCCAAAGACATCGCCGTTGCCATTGGAAGTGCCGCGTAAGGAACGCCACAGATGATATCAAAATTATCCAGCGGCAACATTTCCAAAAGATAATTGGCTAGTTTTTTCAGGATTTTTGGGTCAGAAGCGAGTGGACGCAAATCCACATAAAACGGACTTTCTATCCCGCTTTTCAGTGTGAAACGACCAAACTTAATAATCCCGAGTTTATAACACTCTAGGAAGAATTCTTTTTTACTTTCCATTTACTTTCTTTAGATTTCTACAAATTTAAGGCTAATTTTTAAACCACAAAGTCATAAAAGTTTCGAAAATAGAAATATAATTTTGTCATTCCGTAGGAATCTAAACAGCTTTTTAGAGATTCCTACGGAATGACAAACTGAGTGCTAAAATGTTTCTTTGAATCATTTTATTTTTAAAGTTGTTGTGGTTTACATTTCCTTCCACTTAGGATTCGTGGCAAAAATTTTTTCATTGATTTTGCAGCTATCAGAATGTGCACCTTTCAGAAAACCAATACTCATCAGAAACTCGCCCACAATTTCGCCACCCGTGAATCGGAAAGTTTTCTTGAAGAGTTTTACCCATTCTTCTTTAGTTTTCGGATGATGATGTTCCAGCCATTTTTCAAAAGAACCAAATTCTTTTTTCAGTTCCAAAATGGTTTTTGCATTTTCTATGGCTGCGTTTACTTTTAGTTTATTTCGGATAATTCCTGGGTCTGATAATAATCTTTCTCGGTCTTTTTCAGTATAACCAGCAATTTTTTCGATACTAAAATTGCTGTAGGCTTTTCTAAAAGAATCCTCCTTTTTTAGAATCGTTTCCCAGCTCAAACCAGCTTGATTGATTTCCATAATTAACCTTCCGAAAAGTTCATCATCATTGTGGATTGGGAAACCATAATGATTATCGTGGTAGTTTTTGTGCAATGCTTTTCGCTCTTCTGGCTGCATCGTTTCTATAGCTTGGCAATAGGACATTGTATTTTGGGGTTAAATTTAAAATGTAAAGATAATTAACCCTTAATCATTATCAATTAAAAATTACAAATTCCTATCTTAGCCTAAATTCTAATTTAAAAATGAAAAGAAATATATCTTTACTCTTTGTTCTTTTTTCGTTCGCTGTTTCTAATGCTCAGATTGAGGAAAAAAAACTCGACGAACTGATTCAGAATTCTTTAAAAACATTTGATGTTCCTGGGATGTCTGTTGGTGTTGTGAAAGACGGAAAACTGATTTATGCGAAAGGTTTCGGTGTTCGTTCACTTAAAAATAATCAGCCGATGGACGATAATACATTGGTGGGAATTGCATCTAATAGTAAAGGTTTCACTTGTACGGCTTTAGCGATTTTAGCAGACGAAGGCAAAATCAACTGGGACGATAAAGTGACAAAATATATTCCTGAGTTCCAAATGGCCGACCCTTACGTTTCTCAGAATGTGACCATCAAAGATTTAGTAACGCACAGAGCTGGATTAGGATTGGGACAAGGCGATTTGATGTTTTTTCCCGAAGGTGGAAATCTGACTGTCAATGATATTGTTCATAATGTTAGATTCCTTAAACCGGAAAATCCGTTTCGTACTACTTTGGATTATAACAATATAATGTTCATTGTGGCTGGAGAAGTGATTCACAGAGTTTCCGGTTTGCAATGGGCAGATTTTATCGAGCAGAGAATTATGAAACCTGTTGGAATGACTGCGAGTTTTGGGTCTTATAACAGAGCAAAAAATTCACAAAATATCATCGATGCCCATGCTCCTGTGGACGGAAAAGTGATTGCAGTTCCTCATGATTGGAACGAAACGGCTAACGCTGCAGGTGGAATTGTGAGTAACATCCAAGATATGACAACTTGGGCAAACTTTCTTCTAAACGGCTTTGTAACCAAAGACGGAAAACGTTTGGTTTCTGAGAAAAACGCTCACGAACTTTGGAGTCTTCAGATTCCTGATAAAGTTGGGATGACTTCGCCTTACGACACGCATTTTTATGGCTATGGATTAGGCTGGTTTTTGAGCGATGTTAAAGGACATTTGCAAGTTCAGCATTCCGGTGGTTTGATAGGAACTGTGACCCATTTTACATTGATTCCGGATTTGAAACTTGGAATTGTTGTTTTGACGAATCAGCAATCTGGTGCAGCTTTTTCTACGATTACGAATTCTGTGAAAGATGCTTACCTCTGCGTTGAAAATCGTGATTGGTTGAAGCTTTATGGCGACAGAAATAAGAAAAATGAAGAAACTTTCGCAAAACAGAAGAAAGAAGTTTATGATAAGGCTTCAAAATTCAAATCTGATTTGAAAGATGACCAGTTTATCGGTTGGTACAAAGATGATTGGTTCGGGATTGTTGAGGTTTCTAAACAAGGGAAAGGTTACAGAATTATTTCTAAATCTTCGCCAAGACTGAAAGGAGATTTAATTCCATATTCAGCGAATTCTTTTGAGGCAAAATGGGATGACAGAAGTTATGATGCTGATGCGTTTTTTACTTTGAATTTTGATGAAAACGGAAAAGCCATTTCTGCGAAAATGAAACCAATCTCTGATGTGACGGATTTTAGTTTTGATTTTGAGGATTTGGATTTGAAAAAGATTAATTAATGTTTAAATTAAACCTCGTCAGCGTTTCAAACTCTAAAGTGGTTCCGCATTACAAATGATTTAGTTTAAATAATTTATGTTTATAGAAGATCATAAAACCGAAATCTCAGAAAAAGGATTTGAATTTGTAACCTCGAATTACCAAAAGAATTGGAATGGTCTGAAAGAATTAATTGAAACTTAATATTTCTAAAGTCAACTTAAATAGTTGGCTTTTTATTTTGGCCTTTTATCTGTATTTTGAGAAGCATTGAAAACTGATTTTACTAAAATGAGTTTGTTCTTTTCATCAATTTGATAAAAAATAATGTAAGGATATTTATTAAAAACAAGACCTCGAAAGTCTCTGTAATAGATTTGAAAGAAAGGATTTTGTAAGATTTTCTGTAAAGTCAGTTCATAATCTTTTACAAAATTTTGAGCTACTTGTAGAGAAGCTTCTTTTTTGTAATAGGCGATTGCTTGTCGTATGTCAGCTTTTGCAATTGGAGAAATAACTGCTTTATAAGCCATATTCTTTTTTCAACTCTGCAACAAACTCGTTATTGTCCTGATATTCGGAAAGTGGTAAGTTGTCTTGATTATCCAATATCATCTTTTGTTCATCAGAAAGCTTGAAACTGTTTTTGTCCTCAATTCCAGGATATTGCTGTTTCAGTTCCTCCCATTCTTTGATTGGGATAAAAACGCCGGTTGGATTACCGTTATGGTCTTCTATAATTTGTGGCTTCATTTTTTTCAAATCTTCTTTATCAAAATTACAATTTTTTATTAAATGAAAAACCCTTTCAGAATTCAGAACTCTAAAAGGGTTTATTTTATGAATGAACCAAAAAATTAAATCGGCTTAAAATCTAAGTTTTGCTCTTTTAGTAATTTAGCTTCAGCTTCTTTGTAATAACCGCTTGTCAATTTATTATAAATGGATTCGAAAGCAGAAAGTGTTTCGTTGATTTCAGCATCGGTATGAGAAGCTGTTGGAATTAATCTTAATAAAATCATTCCTTTTGGAATTACAGGATAAACCACAACAGAGGTGAAAATGCCGTAATCTTCTCTTAATTCTTTAACCAAAAGAGTTGCTTCAACAGGAGTTCCTTGGATGAAAACTGGTGTTACACAAGTATTGGTATCTCCAAGGTTATAGCCGATTTTTTTAAGTCCACCTTGTAGTTTTTCAACATTCTCCCAAAGTTTAGCTTTGATTTCAGGTCTTGTTCTCAACAATTCTAATCTCTTCAAACCTCCGATTACCATTGGCATCGTCAGAGATTTAGCAAAAATTTGAGACCTTAAGTTGAATTTCAGATAACGGATAATTTCTTTATCTCCAGCTAAAAACGCTCCGAAACCAGCCATAGACTTAGCGAAAGTAGAGAAGTAAACGTCAATCTGATCCTGGCAGCCTTGTTCCTCACCGGCACCGGCACCTGTTTTCCCCAATGTCCCGAATCCGTGTGCGTCATCCACCAAAAGTCTGAAATTGTATTTTGATTTAAGCGCACAGATTTCCTTCAACTTACCTTGCTGCCCTCTCATTCCAAAAACACCTTCGGTAATTACTAAAATTCCGCCGCCGGTTTCTTCAGTTACTTTTTGCGCTCTCTTCAGGTTCTTTTCAAAACTCTCGATATCATTATGTTTATAAGTAAAACGTTTTCCTGCATGCAGTCTAACACCATCCACGATACAAGCGTGAGAATCTACATCGTAAACAATCACGTCATTTCTTGAAACTAAAGCATCAATGCAAGACACCATTCCTTGATAGCCGAAATTCAGGAGGTAAGCTGAGTCCTTTTTTACGAAATCTGCCAGTTCTCTTTCCAGTTGCAAGTGCTGTTCAGTTTCTCCGGACATTGCTCTTGCACCCATAGGATAAAACATTCCGTATTCTGTAGCGGCTTTTGCATCAGCTTCCAAAACTTCAGGATGATTGCATAATCCCAAATAGTCATTAGCGCTCCAGAAAATTACTTCTTTTCCCTGGAACTTCATTCTGGGACCAATAGGCCCTTCTAATCTTGGGAAAATGTAGTAGCTTTCTCCATAATCTGCAAACTGTCCTAGTGGACCCGGGTTTTGTTTTATTCTTTCAAAAATGTCCATTTTTTCTAACTTATATTTTTGGTTTTATTAAAAAAACCTTTTGTATTTACAAAAGGTTATAAATATTGTGATATAATTTTATTTAATGATTTCTGTTTTGAATACTTCATCATAGTTATGGAAACAGTTGTTGATGAAACCTTGCTCCTCCATCCACTTGTCGCTGTAAACTTTCGTAATATATCGTGAGCCGTGGTCTGGGAAAATCAACACAATTAAATCATCTTCTTTAAACTCGTGCGAATTCGCATACTGAATCAAAGCCTGAGTTACAGCTCCAGTTGTATAACCACCCATTATAGCTTCTTTCAAAGCAATCTCACGGGTTCTGTATGCTGACATCTCGTCATTTACTCTTACAAACTCATCGATTCTGTCAAATAAAAGAGCGCCAGGAATCAAGTTTTTTCCAAGACCTTCAATTTGATATGGATGAATTTCTGTTTTGTTAATTTTTCCTGTTTCGTGGTAAGTTTTCAGAATAGATCCGTCTGCATCTACACCAATTATTTTGATGTCAGGATTTTGTTCTTTTAGGTATTTTGCAGAACCGGAAAGCGTTCCTCCGGTTCCTGTGCAGGCAAAAAGATGGGTGATTTTGCCTTCAGTCTGTTTCCAGATTTCCGGACCTGTTGTCTGATAATGGGCATCAATATTTAATTCGTTAAAATATTGATTAATATATACAGAATTTGGAGTTTCTTTAGCGATTCTTTTTGCAACTTCATAGTAAGATTTCGGGTCATCTGCCGGGACAGATGCTGGGCACACATATACTGTTGCACCTAAAGCTTTCAAATAAGCGATTTTTTCAGCTTTCGTTTTGTCACTCACGGCGAGGATACATTTGTAACCTTTGACGATACATACCATAGCTATGGAAAAACCTGTGTTGCCAGAAGTGGTTTCTACAATTACAGAATCTGATTTAAGGATGCCTTGTTTTTCTGCATTTTCTATTATATGCAGTGCAATTCTGTCTTTTGTAGAATGTCCCGGATTATAAGACTCCAGCTTAGCATACACTGTTGCAGGAATGTCCTTGGTAACTTGGTTTAACTTGACTAACGGTGAGTTGCCAATCAAACCAAGAATATTATCGTGTACATTCATCATTTTATAATCATTTTTTCTCTCAAAAACTGTCTGCAAAAGTAAAAAAAAAATTGCAATGTTTTTACTTTTGAGCCGTGAATCTGATTTAATCTAATTTTTTTTAGAGATAATTCAATTGTTTTTCTGCTATTTCCAAAATATATACCAATATTTAATTTTTGTTAAAAACCCAAATAACTGAATCAAAAACGTTAATTTCGCCGTTATTTCATTTTCCTTATGAAGAATTGGACTTTTAAACAATGGAACACCGTTCTCGGGTGGGTAGTTTTCGTTATTGCACTTATTACATATCTTTCGACCATAGAACCCAATTTTAGTTTTTGGGATTGTGGGGAGTATATTTCTTCCGCAGTAAAACTGGAGGTTACTCACGCACCTGGA
>DLND01000062.1:0-14384 GCA_002476905.1 Flavobacteriales bacterium UBA7519 | reverse complement strand
GCGTTATTTCAATTGGTTGGTGCTGTTGTTGCATTGTTTGCATTCGGAGACGGTCATCATTACTCTTTGGTGATCAATGCAATGTCTGCTTTGTTTAGTGCATTTACAATTCTGTTTTTATTTTGGACTATTACACATCTTGTAAGAAGATTACTGAATAAAGAATTCGAAAATATAACGATTGCTGAAGAGATCGCGACATTATTTGCAGGAGCAGTTGGTGCTTTATGTTTTACATTTTCAGACACATTTTGGTTTTCTGCGGTTGAAGGTGAGGTTTATGCGATGGCAAGTATGTTTATTGCTTTAATTGTCTGGCTGATTACAAAATGGGAAAACGAATATCTTGAAAAAGACAACGAAAGATGGATCATCCTCTTATTCTTCATCATCGGTTTGTCTGTGGGTGTGCATATGATGTGTATGTTGGCGTTGCCAGCAGTTTGTTTGATTTACTATACAAGAAACTATAAATTCACATGGAAATCATTTTTGATAGCAAATGTGGTAACATTGGTTATTCTTGCCTTTGTATTCAAAATTATCTTCCCTGTGATAATGACTTTATTCGGGAAATCTGAAATATTCTTTGTCAACGGATTAGGTTTGCCTTTCCATTCGGGGACAGTTTTCGCATTTGTTATTTTGGTTGTTCTTTGTTATTTGTTCATTACTTACACAAGAAAAACAGGGAAATCATTATATCAAACCATTGCATTATCAGTAGTTTATATGATGATTGGATTCTCTTGCTGGTTGGTAATCCCAATCCGAGCAATCGCCAATCCACCAATGAACCTTAATGACCCAGACAATGCTTTGGGGATGTTGGATTATTATAATCGTGAACAATACGGGGATTGGCCAACTTTGTACGGTCAAAATTATACCGCTTATCTTGACCCGAATGGAATCCAAAAAAACGAAGACGGAAGTTACAAAACCGAAAAAACAGGTGATACTTACGAGAAAGATGCGACAACAGGACAATATCGTAAAGTAGGAGAAAAGTTTAATTATGTTTTTAGTAAAGAGCACGTTGGTTTCTTGCCAAGGATGTTCAGTGAAGATAAATCGGTAATGCCAAATTATATTTCGATGTACGGCGCACCAGATTTCACCTTCAATTATGGGAATGAGCAGGTAGCTGAAAGTCCGGAAGCAAAACAGTTCTTTGATGAACTTCGTCAAAAATATGAGAACGGAACCATTAAAATGGAGGATTATCTGAAAGCGAAACAATTCGGAATCATCAATGTTCAGAAACCGACATTAGCTCAGAATTTGGATTACTTCATCACATTCCAGAACTACTATTATTTCGGAAGATATCTGCTTTGGAATTTTGCAGGTCGCCAGAATGATGTAGAAGGGCATATGGAAAATACCAATGGAAACTTCATTACTGGGATTCCTTTCATCGATAATAATATTTGGGGAGACCAAAGCGAAATGCCGGCTAAATTCCAGAATGAAAGTACGGTTAAGTTCTTTATGTTGCCTTTAATTTTAGGATTATTAGGATTCTTCTTCCAATTGAACAGAGATTTTGGAAGATTCTATGCGATATTATCTTTATTCATTTTAACAAGTGTCGGGATTGTATTTTACACAGGGATGAAACCATTCGAACCTCGTGAAAGAGATTATGCGATGGTTGGTTCCTTCTATGCATTTGCGATTTGGATTGGATTAGGCGTAGCTTCTATTTATTGGTTACTTCAAAAAAAGATAAAAAGCAAATCAGCTCAGATTATCGTGGGAGTTGTATTGTTAGGAATTCCTTGTATGATGGGCTTCCAAAATTATAATGTTCACGACAGAAGCGGGCGTTACACGGCTTACGATTATGCATATTCCAGTTTAAAATCACTGCCAAAAGACGACATAATGTTCGTTTACGGTGATAATGATACGTATCCGGTTTGGGCAATTCAGGAGACTGAGGAGTTCCGTTCGGATGTAAAAGTTGTGAATTTCACATTGTTATCTACACCTTGGAACATTGACCAAGTTAAGAGAAGAACATATAACGCAATGCCTGTTCCATCAACTTTGACTCACGAAGATTATCGTGAAGGTTCCAACGATCAGGTTTACATGATGACGAAAGATGATTGGTCTAATATTTTTGCGAATCTAAAAGACCAGGGCGCACCAGATACAGAATTTGCAGCCTTCAGAAAATATCTGACTCAGGATTCTATCACAATGAAAGAAGCAGTTAACTTCCTGAAAATGAAATCGCCTGAAAAAGATGAAATTGTTAAAATGATTTTCGGAGAAGAGCGTTATGAAAAATTCAACTTCCTTCCGGTTTCCAAATTTGTACTTCCGGTCAATGTCAATAATGCCGTTAAATCAGGAATCATCACACCAGCTGAAGCTCAAAAAGCCGAAAAACAAATAGTCATCGATTACAAAGGTTCTAGTATGTTCAAGAATAATATGATGATGTTGGATATCCTGGCGAACTTCGATTGGAAACGTCCAATCAACTTTTCAAGCGGCGGGATTTATGACGGAAGCAATCTATTCTTCCTTTCCAATTATTTGAAATTTGATGGATTCAGCTACAGATTGGTTCCAATCAAAACCGAAGAATCTCCGGATGGCGAGTTAGGAATGGTGAATGCGGACGAACTTTATAATGTAGTTAAAAATTACAGATGGGGTAATTTCAAAGATTTGAAAACACATTTTGACGAGACTTGCACGCAGAATATCATCGGTTACAGATCATCGGCAAGTAGAGCGGCTGAGGCTTTGGTGCTGAAAGGCGACAAGAAAAGAGCGATCGAACTTCTAGACTTAGCAAGCAAAGAAATTCCTGTTTCGAAATATAACGACCCAAGGTCTTTGAGTTCTATGGTTTATGCCTATATCGTAGCAGGACAGGAGCAAAAAGGACTGAAACTGGCAGAAGACCTCAAAAAAGGAATCTTCGAAGAGTACGATTATTACACAAGATTATCGCCAAAATTCCAGGTTTATGCAGCAAGACAGATGAAAACCAAACCAATGGAATATTCTTTAGTAGTTGGTGCAGTTTCCGATGCGTATAACAAAATTGGTCAGAAAGATAAAGGTTATCAATATCTTGTCAACTCTCTGAATGTGATCGATAAGAGATTCAATACATTCATCAAAGATTTGCAGGAGATGGGCAAAGAAAAGGCCTTCAAAAAAGCAGATGATGTACAGAAAGTGACATCGTTCTACTCTTATCTGTTTGATATTATGAAAGATTACGATACCACTTACGAAGCTGAAAAGATGGACAACATCACGAAGCAGTTGATGAAAGTCACACAATAAATAAATTAAACGTCTCGATATTTCGGGACGTTTCTATTTATATCCATTTAAAGTTTAATTTCGATATCAACTATCAACTATCAATTATGAAAAAATACTGTGCTTTTCTCCGTGGTGTCAACGTCAAAGGGACCAATATGAAAATGGCAGATGTTTGCAAAGTTTTCTTGGATTCAGGAATGGAAAATGTATCTTCGGTTTTGGCAAGTGGCAATATTTTGTTTCAATCTGATAAAGACTCTGTAGAATTGAAGAAGATTTTGGAAAAAGCAATGTCTGAGCATTTCAATTACGATGCTTTTCTCTTCGTCAAAAATGAAAAAGAAATCAACGAAATCTTAGCCAATGACCCATTTCTACCAATAGAAAATTTCCACAGTTATATTTTTCTGGGTTTAGAAAAAGTAGAAGAAACCTTGTTGGAAGAGTTTGAAAAATCAAGAAAAGCAGAAGGAGAGAAAGGTAAAATCGTCAATAATATATTCTATTGGCAAGTTCCCAAAGGGCAAACTTTGGATTCTGATTTCGGGAAAGTTCTTGGCAAGAAAAGCTTGAAAGATAAAATGACGAGTAGGAATGCCAATACATTTGAGAAAATCATTTATAAATTCGGGAAATAGATGATCTTAAGCCTTTCGATAGTTTGAAGGGGAAAGGTTTTCCTGCATTAATTCCGTATATTTGTATTCGATTTTCAGACCATCTATCATCTGGAATTCATAATTTAAAATCAAAAAAATGATACAATATTTAGATAACATTCATCACAAAGATTCCAAGAACTTTTTCCTGATTGCAGGACCTTGTGCTATCGAAGATGAAACTATGGCTTTGCAGATTGCAGAAAAAATTGTGAAACTTTCTGACAAATACAATATTCCTTACATCTTCAAAGGGTCTTTCAGAAAGGCGAACAGAAGCCGTGTAGATTCTTTTACGGGCATCGGCGATGAGAAAGCTTTGAAGATTCTTAGAAAAGTAGGAGAGACGTTCAACGTTCCTACTACAACGGATATTCACGAGAATGGTCACGCGGCTTTGGCTGCAGAATATGTGGATGTGTTGCAAATCCCTGCTTTCTTGGTTAGACAAACAGATTTGTTGATTGCAGCGGCAGAAACTGGAAAAGCGGTGACACTTAAAAAAGGACAATTTCTTTCTCCTGAGGCAATGAAATTTGCTGTTCAGAAAGTAAAAGATTCCGGAAATGATAAAACAGCGATTATCGAAAGAGGAAATACTTTTGGTTACAGCGATTTGGTGGTAGATTTCCGTGGAATCCCGACTATGAGAGAATATTCTCCAGTTATTTTGGATGTAACGCACTCTCTTCAACAACCAAATCAAAATTCTGGTGTTACAGGCGGAAGACCAGAATTGATTGAAACTATTGCAAAAGCGGGAATCGCGGTTGGAGCTGACGGATTATTCATCGAAACTCATCCAGACCCTTCTGTAGCGAAATCCGATGGTGCGAATATGTTGAAATTAGATTTGCTTGATGATTTGCTCGGGAAACTGACAAGAATCAGAGAAGCGATATTATAAAATTGAAAGTCCGATTGATTCGGACTTTTTTTATGTCTTGAAGTGATGATATTTGGAACTTTGACTTAAAATTTCTTAATTCATCAGCAAATATTCTGAAACAAATCGATTTTCTGCATAACAATTACAAATATTCTTTCGTTCTTTAGATTAATTGTTATTTTTGCTCAACCAAGGATATTTCAAAATATAAAATCGATAATAAAAACTACAACATTGAAAAATTATATTCTCTTAATTCTTTTCTTTTTGCCAGTTTTGGCATTTTCTCAAATCAATTTAAAAGTTCTCGACGAAGACGGAAAATCTGTTTCCGAAGCAGAGGTTACTTATAACAACCAAACTTATCAAACGGATAAAAATGGTTTTGTAAAAATCCCGCTTGCAGCTTCTGAACAAACTTTGAGCGTACAAAAATCGAACTTCAAGGGTTTTTCTAAAACGATCAAAACTTCACCAAAAACTCAAAGCGTTAATGTTCTTTTTTTACCTGTCGTTAATGCTACGGAGATACAGGAAGTCGTGTTTCAGAAAAAAGGAATCCGTAAAACCAATGACCTTACTTCGGTAGAGATTTCTGTGAAAGAAGCGAGAGAAGTAGCGTCTTTAGGAGGTGGCGTGGAAGGGCTTTTGAAAAGTTTACCTTCGGTCAATTCCAATTCCGAGTTGTCTTCTCAAATTATGGTAAGAGGTGGGAATTATGATGAGAACTTAATTTATATCAACGATGTGGAACTTTATCGTCCGTTTTTGATTCGTAACTCTTTGCAGGAAGGGATGAGTATAATCAATACGGATATGGTTGGGATGATTAATTTCTCAGCTGGTGGGTTTGAACCAAGATATGGCGATAAAATGTCGTCTGCACTTAATATCTATTACAGGCAGCCAGAAAAATTTGAACTTTCTGGAGAAGCAAGTTTGATTGGTGGAAGATTAACCACTGGTTTTGCATCGAAAGATAAAAAATTCACAGGATTAGTTTCTGCGAGATATAGAAACACAAACCTTGTGCTTAATACTTTGAATGAAGATACAGATTTCAATCCTAGATATATGGATTTGCAGACTTATCTTAATTATCAGTTCAATGAAAAGTGGTCTTTGTCTTTCTTAGGCTATTATACAAAGAACGATTACCAGATGGTTCCAAAACAAAAAGAAGTAGATTTTGGAAGTCTTTTACAACCTTTGAAATTGACAGTTTTCTACAACGGACAAGAAGACGACCAGTATAAAAATATGATGGGAACGGTAAGCGTTAACTTCAAACCTAGTAAAAAATGGCAATTTAGTTTAGATAATTTTGCTTATCAGAATAGAGAAAGAGAATATTATTCTTTGGCATCTGGTTATATCTTGGAAGCGTTTGATGAGGAAGGAAATCCTGTTGCTGGTTATGATGCAGGCGGGCAGATTGATCACGCACGAAATGACTTATTAGTTAGAGTGGCAGGTTCACAATTCAGGACGAGATTTTCTCCAGATGTAAACACAGATATTGAAGTTGGTGTAAAATATGAACGAGAAACCATCAAAGATTTTACCACTGAATGGCAGTTTGTAGATTCTATCGGTTACAGCAATCCTAGAGATTTCGTAATCCCAGGAAATCTTGATACTTCTGCGCTTAATCTTAAATATTATATCGCAGGACAGAATAATATTACCCCGACAAGGATTTCTGCCTATGCCCAATTCTCCAAAAAATTTATAAGTCTATAGAATAAAATCTCTGTCAATGGTGGAGCCAGAGTTCAGAACTGGAGTTTTACCAAAGAGACATTGTTCTCTCCAAGAGCGCAATTTGCCATCAAACCAGATTGGGATATGGATATGTTGTTCCGTGTTTCCGGAGGTGTTTACTATCAGGCGCCTTTCTATAAAGAGATTAAGGATTTGACAGGAGCTTTCAACTCAGACATCAGAGCTCAAAAATCTTATCAAATTATCATTGCCAACGACTACGAATTCAAGATTGGAAATAATGATAACAGAAAGCCTTTCAAATTAACTACGGAAGCTTACTACAAGAAAATGGAGAATTTGATTCCATATTATCTTGATAATGTAAGAGTAAGATATGCTGGTAAAAATAATGCGGAAGGTTATGCTTATGGTTTGGATGCTAGATTATACGGTCAGTTTGTTCCCGGAGTAGATTCTTGGATTTCTGCAAGTTATGCCAGAGTTTATGAAAATATCGAAAGAATGGGCTATATTCCAAGACCTACGGATCAGCGTTTTCGTTTTTCTATGTTCTACCAAGATTATATGCCGAAGTTCCCAAGTATGAGAGTTAATTTGACTTTGACTTATGCTAGTGGATTGCCTTCTGGAACGCCAGTTTTATTTGATGTTGCAGGTTTACCGGATTATTTGGCGGCTTACCGTTATCAGAAAACATTGCCTGCATATAAGCGTGTTGATATTGGTTTGACTAAAGTTTTCATCGATCAGAAAGACAATAAAGCAAGCGGTAATTTTTGGGGCAAATTCAAGGAACTGACTTTGGGTGTTCAGATTTTCAATGCATTTAATATCAATAATACGATTGCAAATCAATGGATCAGTGATGTTAATTCTTCATCTCAATTATATTATCCGGTGCCGGTTAGATTGACGGGAAGATTCTTTAATGTTAAATTGGAATTCAAACTTTAAAATAGAGTTACATCAATAAAAAATGAAAGCTTCCAAATTTAGGAAGCTTTTGGTTTATAGAGGTGCGAAGCACCGACATATTTTTTAAAAATAAGACCTAATGAATCTCAATTTATGCGTATGCTTATTTTGGTCTTTGTTGAAGATTCCACTCGTGTCAAGGCTGTCAATTCTCACTTTTCCGTGCGCGTGGATGATTTTTTGGTCTGCTAAGATAATCCCAACGTGATGGATTCTTCCGTCTTTGTTCTCGAAGAAAGCCAAGTCACCAGGTTTAGCTTCCTCAAGAAAAGTTAAAGCATCTCCAATTTCTGCTTGCTGATAGGCGTCTCTCGGAATTTTAATCCCGTGAATTTTATAAATAATTTGCGTAAAACCACTGCAATCAATTCCGAAAAAGCTTTTTCCGCCCCAGAGATAAGGAACGTTAAGGAATTCTTTAGCGCAGTTGACAATGCTTTCGCTGAGGTCACGTCCGCGAGTAGGCGCAGTTGTCTCAAAATTGACTTCAGAACCCATTGATAAAAGCACTTTTCCACTCTCAGTCATTGTAGATTGGAAAGGCTCTTTCACAAGATTTCTTTTTCTTGATGTTACAAATTCATCGGAAACAGGCAAGATTTGTTTTGTGTCCATCCACGCTTCGTAATTATCATAATGCGTTATGATTTTGGTCCAATTATCTTTAACCTCGATGATATCCGCAGATTCGCCGTAAAGAAGTTGTGATACAATTTCGCTTTTGTCAGAACTGTCTGCTCTCAATGGTGCGATGGAAACATTGCAAATGCCTTTATTCATTTCAATCAATTATGAATTTAAAAATACGAATTATTTCTTTCTTATCAAGTGTAATCCGTCTCGCAAAGGTAAGATTAGATTTTCGAAATCGGAATCTTCAGCGATGATTTTATTCACGAGTTTGATTTGTTCCGTTTGCTTGTCTTTCGGATTCTTTTCAAGCACTTTTCCATACCAAAGAACATTATCGATAAGAATAATACTTCCGGAACGGAGATTCGGTTTGATGAGTTTCAAATATTCCAGATAACTTTCTTTATCTGCATCTATAAAAATCAAGTCCCAAACTTTATCCAGTTTTTTGATTTCTTCTTTTGCATCTCCTATTATGAACTCGATTTGGTTTTTATAATCACTTTCTGCAAAGTATTTTTGTGGGATATAAGCCAAGTCTTCATTCTTGTCAATCGTATAGATTCTTCCGTCTTTTGGCAAACCTTCCGCCATACTCAAAGCAGCGTAACCTGTGAAAGTCCCGATTTCCAATACATTTTTTGGTTGAACGATATGCGATAGAATACTCAATAAACGACCTTGTAAATAACCGGAAATCATATGCGGTTGAGTCGTTTTCTGATAGGTTTCTTTTCTTAATTTTTTGAGAATGGCTGGTTCTTCAGAAGCGGTTTCTTCCAAGTATCTATCCATTTCTTTGTCTATTTCTTCGAAATAACTCATTGGGAGTTCAAAGTTTTTGGTTTGAAGCTCAAAGGTACTAAATGTTTAAATTATGACCGATGTTGTATTGATGTCGAATCTGCAGCCCGACTTGAACGGAGCTCATCCGCCTCTGGCGGATAGCGGGAGTGGAAGGCGGATAAAGCTGCCCAAACCTAACAAAGTGGTTCGCGTAGTCAAATAAAAAACCTCGCCATTTCTGACAAGGTTTAATTTTATAAATTCTGAATGAATAATCAATAATCATTCATCTTCTATTATTTATTTTTTTACCGGAGCGATGTCCATCAACTTCATAAACTCATCCAGTTTCGGCATAATAATGATTTCCGTTCTACGGTTTTCGCTACGTCCAGAAACTGATGCGTTGGTTGTTTTAGGATTGTATTCTCCTCTACCACCTGCGGTAATTCTGTTAGGATTCACACCAAACTGATTTTGTAAAACTTTCGCCACTGCTGTTGCTCTAAGTGCGGAAAGATCCCAGTTGTCTCTTGGAGGGTTGGCGCTACTAAGTGGTGTGTTATCGGTATTACCTTCAATCAAAACGCTATATGTGTCATAATCGTTGATAACTTTCGCGACTTTTGCTAAAACATCTGCTGCAGCTGGTTGGATATCGTATTTTCCAACTTGGTAAAGCATTTTATCAGATAATGAAATCAATACAACACCTTTTAGTACTTTCACATCTACATCTTGGTCTGCAACGTTGTCAAGTGAACGTTTCAATTTGTTAGATAACGCAATATTCAAACTGTCATTTTTGCTTTTTCCGGAAATCAATTGCTTGATATAAGCATTAGAAGCGTTGATTTCTCCAACTAATTTATCAATGTTTGCAGAACCTTTTCCAGCGTTAGATAAACAAGCATCCAAACTAGATTTCAGCGCATTGTTTTGTCCAACTAGCAAGTCGTTCTGCCCTTTTAGAGAAGAATTTTCTCCTTTCAAATCTTGGATTTGGCGCATTCTTTCGCCAGCATCTTCCACGCATTGTTTGTAGTTCAGATTAAGCGCGTCGAATTGTTTTTTGCTGACACACGATGCCAAGGAAAGTCCCACGGCAGTGATGGTCAAAATTTTAAATAATCTCATAGTAAATATTTATTTGTTTTATTGTTTTTATTGAGTGGTTATTGGTTTTAAAACGTTTCAAAGGTAAGAATTAATAACTGTATATTTGTGCTTATAACTTAATGTTTCGTTATAAAATTGTGTTAAGTCTGTTAAAATTTCAAAACCTGTTTGAGCAAATGCTCCACCAACCACAACAAAAAACATACCTTTTGGCTGTAAGTGGAGGAGTGGATTCTATGGTTTTAGCTGATTTGTTTCAGGTTTCGGGATTTAATTTTCATATTGCACATATCAATTATCATCTTCGTAACGAGGATTCTAACCTCGACCAAAAGCTGGTTTTTGACTTTTGCGAAAAACATAAAATTCCTTTCCATTTATACGAAGTTTCTCAGAATGATAATCAACCGGAAAATTCGATACAAAATTGGGCGAGAGAATTGAGATATCGATTTTTCAGAGAAATTTTACAGAAAGAAAATCTTGATTATTTAGTTACAGCACATCATCTGAATGACCAATTGGAAACTTTTATCATTAATCTTTCCAAAGCGTCAGGGATCCGAGGTTTGAGTGGAATTCCGCAAAATGAAAACGGAATTCTTCGTCCGCTTCTTGGTTTTTCTAAGGACGAAATTTATGATTTTGCGAAAGAGAATAAGATTGAATTTCGTGAAGATAAGTCCAATCAAAAAACAGATTATCTAAGGAACAAAATTCGACACAATATAGTTCCGGAATTGGAAAAAATCAATTCAGATTTTCTGACTAATTTTTCAAAGAGCATCCATTATATCAATCAAGCCAAGGATTTTATCAATCAATCAGTTGACGATAAAATTAAAATTCTCAAGATAAATTCTGATGAAAATCAAATCATTATTAATAAAGAAAAATTCTCACAAGAATCTGAATTGATTCGATATGAGATTTTGAAAAGATTTGGTTTTAATGATGATAACGAAATGCAGAAAGTTCTGACAGCTCAAACCGGTAGTTTGTTTTTTAATTCTGAATACCAGTTAATTATTAATCGAAATGAATTGATTTTTAGTAGCAAGTCGGAAGTCGGAAGTCAGAAGTCGGAAGATTCAATTATTCTGGAAATTGTCGGGAATGAGATTGTTATTCCTCAAAATATTAAAAATGAAATTCAGGAATTTGGAAATTGTTTTTGGAAAGTTGATCAACAAAAAGTTCAATTGCCTCTGAAATTGAGAAGGAAACAAGAAGGCGATTTGTTTTTTCCTATTGGAATGATTGGTAAAAAGAAAATTTCGAAGTTTTTTAAGGATGAAAAATTGTCTATTTTAGCGAAGCAAAAAATCTGGCTTCTTTGTGATGTTGATGAACGAGTTTTAGGCGTTTTGCCTTTTCGTCAGGATGGAAGATTTTCATCAGATAATTCAGAAACAGAATTAACTTTAAAAGTTTAACCACATAGGCACATAGCTTAGTATTCTCCTATGTGCCTATGTGGTTAAAAAAAGATTAAATAGTTTATGACGCAAAAACAAATAACAGAATTAACCTATAAGATTTTAGGAGCTTGTATCGAAGTCCATAAAACCTTAGGTCCGGGTTTGTTGGAAATTGTTTACCACAAAGCGTTGAAGGAAGAATTTCGGATTCAAAATATTAATTTTAAATCTGAATTTGTTATTCTTGTAAAATATAAAGACATTGATTTGAATTGCGGTTTCCAATGTGATTTTATCATTGAAGATTCGATTGTTGTTGAAATTAAATCAGTTAAAGAATTTCACGATATTCATAAAGCTCAAGTTCTTAATTATATTAATCTATTGAAAGTTCCAAAAGGTATTTTGATAAATTTCAATGTAACCAATATCTTTAAAGAAGGACAACAGACTTTTGTTAATAAGTATTATGAACAATTAAATTAAAATAAACCACAAAGACATATAGGATTTCAAAGTATCTATTTTACCTTTTATTAACAATATTAGAAAATAAAATCTATTGTGCCTATGTTGTTAAAACAAAATAAAACGATAAACTTAAATAAATCAACCACATAGACACATAGGCGGAAAGCATCTGTTACTATTTTTTTAAAATTAAAACATAAATCTATTGTGCCTATGTGGTTAAAACTAAATAAAATGAAAGATTTCAAAATAGTGTTTTCAACACTTTTTCTATTTATAATAACCCTATTCAATGCGCAAATAAAAAATCCGGTTAAGTTCAAATTCGATGTTAATCCCGTTGGAAAAGACGAATATGAAGCGGTTTTGACAGGAACCATTGAAGATAAATGGCACATTTATTCTCAGGATTTACCACCAGATTCAGGAATTCCAACTGAATTTAAAATCACTTCAAAACAAGGAATCCAGCTGATTGGAAAAGTTCAGGAAATTGGAAAAAAACACGATGAGTTTTCGGAAGCTTTTGGTGCTCAGATTGTTTATTACTCAAACAAAGTTGTTTTTAAGCAAAAATTCAAACCAAAAGATCCGACAAAACCGTCGACAATAACGGCTGAAATAATGTATCAGACTTGTAATGACCGCGTTTGTCTGGCGCCAAATACTCTGGAATTTGAAAAGCAAATCGAAGGAAGTAAAGTGGCGACTGCTTCCGAAGAAAAGGTTGAAAAAACAAAAGATACAGTTTATGAAGTTGCAACTATGGGCAAAGTTGGAACTGTTTTAAAACCAACAAATATTGAAACGCCTGCTGTGGCAAAACAAGACGGTTTGAAAATCAATTCTTTGGACTTCAAAAATCCGTTGACCAATTGTGGAACTGTTCAGGAAAAACCGAATGATGACAATTGGTTGGTTCTGGGATTAGGATTTTTGGGAGGACTAATTGCATTGCTCACACCTTGCGTATTCCCAATGATTCCGCTGACGGTTTCGTTTTTCACAAAAGGGAATAAAGACAAGGCAAAAGGCAAAAGAGATGCGTTTATTTACGGGTTTTTCATTCTTCTGATTTTTGTTTTGTTGAGTATTCCGTTTCATATTATTGATGGGATTTCCGGGAACATTTTCAATCAGATCTCAACCAATATTTGGCTGAATTTATTTTTCTTCGCTATATTTTTATTCTTTGCTCTGAGTTTTTTCGGGTATTACGAAATTACTTTGCCAAGCTGGATCGCCAACAAATCTTCCAAAGCTGAAGAAGCGGGCGGACTGATTGGGATTTTCTTTATGGCATTGACATTAGTCATTGTTTCATTCTCTTGTACAGGTCCAATTTTAGGAAGTTTATTAGGTGGCGTTGTTGCAGGCGCGACTAATGTTCCAACATTATTGACGTTTGCTCTGGCTGGTTTCGGATTGGCTTGGGCACTGGTTTTCGGATTGCTAGCCTTGTTTCCTCAAGCATTACAAAGTTTACCAAAATCAGGCGGTTGGATGAACACCGTGAAAGTTGTTCTTGGATTTATTGAATTGGCTTTAGCATTAAAATTCTTGTCAAAAGCAGATTTGGTTTCCAAAACATTCTTGTTGAAAAGAGAATTATTCATCGTACTTTGGATTATCATTGCGATCGGATTAGTTGTCTATTTATTCGGTAAAATCAGATTTCCACACGATGATAAAAAACCAAAAATCAGTTTAGCGAGAAGGATTCTCGGAGTATTCGGGATTGTATTTGTGGCGTATTTGATTCAAGGATTAATTCCTTCAGAAAAACCAAAATTGCAGTTGCTTAGTGGGATTCTGCCTCCATTGAATGTTAGTTACTTCCATAAAGAAGAAGATGGAATTCTAGGTTTGAAACCTTATCATAATTATTTCGAAGCGATAGAAGTGGCTAAGAAAGAAAACAAACCGGTTTTGATAGATTTTACAGGTTATGGGTGCGAGAATTGCCGAAAAATGGAAGAGTTTGTTTGGAGTCAGGATGATGTTTTGCCAATTCTTCAGAATGATGTGATTATTGCTTCGGTTTATGTGGATGATAAGGAAGAATTACCAGAAAATGCGCAAATCAAAATCGATATGGGCGAAGGCCAAATGAAGAAAGTGAAAACGATTGGTGATAAATGGAGTTTATTTCAGCAAGTTAATTTCAATAATAATTCTCAGCCGCATTATGTTTTGGTAACGCCTGACCAAAAAGTGATTAATTCACCAGTTTCAGGCTATATGCCAAAAGAAGATTTCAAAAAATTCCTGAAATGTGGGATTGATTATTTTAAGAATATCAATTGATTTTAAAACATACTTTGTCAAAGTTAAATCTTTGATAAAGTTTTCAACTATTTTAAGAGTTTCTTTCAAAAAGCTCTTTTTTTATTTATTTTAGAG
>DLND01000126.1:11507-11768 GCA_002476905.1 Flavobacteriales bacterium UBA7519 | reverse complement strand
TGAAAAGATTGGGAGCGGAAGGCGGATTAAGTTGCCCAAATCATTATTATTTTAAACTGTTTTGATAGACTTCATCGCGGTCATTGCCTGACGAAGTTTTCTGCCGACAATTTCTACGGGATGATTTCTCAAAATATCATTGACGTGAACCAATTGCGCGTTATCAACGGAAGCTTTTTTCCCTTCGTTAAAGTCTTTTCCGACCAAATCTGTATCCACCGACTTCATAAAATCTGCCAACAAAGGTTTGCAAGCCTGGTC
>DLND01000126.1:0-11484 GCA_002476905.1 Flavobacteriales bacterium UBA7519 | reverse complement strand
AGCCTGGTCGAAAAGGTAACAGCCATATTCTGCAGTGTCGGAAATCACACGGTTCATCTCGAACAGTTTTTTTCTGGCGATGGTATTGGCAATCAAAGGGGTTTCGTGAAGTGACTCATAATAAGCAGATTCTGGCTTGATTCCAGCTTCGACCATTGTTTCGAAAGCCAACTCAACGCCTGCTCTGATGAACGCCGACATCAAAAGATAATTGTCAAAATATTCCTGTTCATCGATTTTCACATCGCCTGCCGGTGTTTTCTCGAAAGCGGTTTCTCCTGTTTCTGCTCTCCATTTCAAAAGATTCGCGTCGCCATTTGCCCAATCTTCCATCATTGTTTTGGAAAATTCTCCCGAAATAATATCGTCCTGATGTTTCTGGAAAAGCGGTCGCATAATGTCTTTCAATTCTTCGGACAATTCGAAAGCTTTGAGTTTTGCTGGATTGGAAAGTCTATCCAACATTCCGCTAACACCTCCGTGTTTCAAGGCTTCTGTGATGACCTCAACGCCGTATTGAACCAATTTGGAAGCGTAACCTGCATCAACACCTTTCTCCACCATTTTGTCGAACGAAAGAATAGAACCAGTTTGCAAAAGTCCGCACAAAATGGTTTGTTCTCCCATCAAATCGGACTTCACTTCTGCTACGAAAGAGGATTTTAAAACGCCGGCTTTATGACCGCCAGTTCCTACGCAATACGCTTTTGCTTCTGCCCAGCCTTTTCCCTGAGGGTCATTTTCTGGGTGAACAGCAATCAAAGTTGGAACGCCAAAACCACGCAGATATTCTGCACGAACTTCGGAACCTGGGCACTTTGGAGCGACCATAATTACGGTCAAATCTTTACGAATCTGCATTCCTTCTTCAACGATATTAAAACCGTGAGAATAGGACAAAGTCGCGCCTTGTTTCATCAAAGGCTGAACCGCATTAATCACTGAAGTATGTTGTTTGTCGGGCGTTAAATTGATGACCAAATCCGCAGTTGGAATCAGTTCTTCGTAAGTTCCTACTTTGAAATTATTTTCGGTTGCATTTTTCCACGAATCTCTCTTTTGGTCGATTGCTTCCTGACGCAATGCGTAAGAAACATCCAGTCCGCTGTCTCTAAGATTCAGACCTTGGTTCAGACCTTGCGCGCCGCATCCTACAACTACGATTTTCTTTCCCTTCAACGCAGAAACGCCATCAGAAAACTCTGAACTGTCCATAAATTCCGCCTGTCCTAACTGATGCAACTGGTCTCTGAGTGATAAGGTATTGAAATAATTTGCCATTTTTATTTTGTCTTGATTTTGATTTTTTTAAATTTTTATTTTGCTGATTACATTGTGAAAACGTCGTCCCTTTTGTCGAGATATTCGTTTTCGATAATTTCGGGTGAAGGTTCTCTTTTTTCGAATTCGAGGACTTTTTCGTGGATTCCTGCGCTGTTTTTGATGATTGCTATTCTTGCACCTCTCACAAATTCGATAAGTCCGTATTTGTTGAGTTCTTCTGTTAATCGGTCGATTTCTTCGCGATGTCCTGCGGTTTCAAAAACGATATAATCCTTACGAATCACAACTGTGGAAGCGCCATACTGACGAAGCAATCTTTCTACATAAACCTTTTCTGTTACAACATTTGCGGGAACTTTATAAAGCGCTTGTTCCTGCCATACAATCTCATCATCGGTATTGAAATAAGCTTTCAGAATATCGATTTGCTTTTCCAGCTGACGGCAAAGTTTTCTGACAACTTCTTCGGTTTCATTAATAAGAATCGTGAATCTGTGAATACCTTCAACCTCGGAAGGAGAAGTATTAAGACTCTCGATATTGATTTTTCTTCGTGAGAAAATCCCTGAAATTCTGCCGATTAATCCTACCGAATTTTCTGTGTATAATGTGATGGTAAATTCTTGTTTTTCCATTTTATGATAAATTAAAGTTCCAAAGAGTTGGAAATGGTTTGCAGATATTTTTTAAACGCAAAGTCCGCAAAGTTTTTTTATTTATTTCAATGTTTTAAAGTTCGCAAAGGCGTAAAACTTAGCAAAGTTTATTAGAATGATAATCTGTCTCTTAATTTCTTTGAATTGTTTTATAAATAATTATAAATTATTTAAGTCTAATTTCCGAAACCGAAGTTCCCTGTGCTACCATTGGAAAAACGTTATTTTCTTTTCCAACCATTACTTCCAAAAGATAAGCGCCATCGTGATTTATCATTGTTTCCAGAGCATTTTTGAGGTCTTTTCTTTCAGCTATTTTTTGTCCGTCGATGTAATAACCTTTCGCAACGGCAACGAAATCAGGACTTGTGATGTTTACGAAAGAATACCGTTTGTCGTGGAAAAGTTGTTGCCATTGTCTTACCATTCCAAGAAATTCATTATTGAGAATCAGAATTTTAACCTTCGCTCCGAACTGCATAATCGTTCCCAACTCCTGCAAAGTCATTTGAAATCCACCATCACCAATAATTGCAACAACTGTTTTTTCAGGTGCGCCATACCAAGCTCCAATTGCCGCAGGCAAACCAAATCCCATTGTTCCTAAACCTCCAGATGTTACGCTGGATTTAGAATTATTGAAATTAGCGTAACGACAAGCAACCATTTGATGCTGGCCAACATCTGTTGTGATGATGGCGTCACCATTTGTAAGTTCATTCAGAACTTTGATGACTTCTCCCATTGTCATTACATCAGTTTTTGGATTAAGTTCGTCTTGAATAACTTCTTTAATCTCTTCTTTTTCCAACTCGCGGAATTTTTCCAACTACGCTGAATGGTCGTTTTCTTTGAGAAGCGCCGTCAACATCGGAAGTGTTTTTTTACAATTTCCCCAAACAGGAACTGCTGTTTTTACATTTTTATCAATTTCCGCTGGATCAATATCAAGATGAATGATTTTCGCCTGTTTTGCATATTTATCCAAACGACCTGTAACTCTATCATCGAAACGCATTCCGACAGCAATCAGAACATCACATTCGTTGGTCATTACATTTGGCGCATAATTTCCGTGCATTCCTAACATTCCGACGTGTAATTTGTGATTGGTCGGCAATGCACTCAATCCCATCACCGTTGCTGCTGCAGGAAGATTAACTTTCTCAATAAAAGCTTTAAACTCTTGTTCAGCCTTACCCAAAATCACACCTTGTCCAAAAAGAACAAATGGTTTCTTTGCTTGATTGATGAGTTCTGCAGCTTGCTCGATATATTCATTTCTGATTTCAGGTTCAGGTCGATAACTTCTGATATGATCACATTTTTTATAACCTGAATATTCGAATAATTGTAGCTGTGCATTTTTGGTAATATCAATCAAAACCGGGCCGGGACGACCTGTACTTGCAATATGAAAAGCTTTGGCAATGGCGTCCGGAATTTCTGTAGCGTCAGTCACTTGATAATTCCATTTTGTAACTGGCGTTGTAATGTTGATAACATCTGTTTCCTGGAACGCATCTGTTCCCAAAAGTGAAGCAAAAACCTGACCTGTAATGCAGACAATCGGGTTGCTGTCTATCATTGCATCTGCTAATCCTGTCACCAAATTGGTTGCTCCAGGACCACTTGTTGCAAATACAACGCCTGTCTTTCCTGAAGTTCTCGCAAATCCCTGCGCGGCGTGAGTAGCACCTTGCTCGTGACGAACCAAAATATGTTTCAGTTTTTCGGAATAATCGTACAAAGCGTCATAAATCGGCATAATCGCACCACCGGGATAACCGAAAACCTTATCAACATTTTCCTGCAACAAAGCTTCCAAAACGGCTTTTGAACCAGAGATTTCTATCGCTTTCTGCTGTTCAGATTCTGCTTTTTCTATTTGTGAAATGGTATTACTCATACTAAATATTTTAAGTTTTGGCTAAAGCCGCATAATTTCTGTTTACAAAAACGGGCTAAAGCCCATTCCTATTGATTTATAAATCGGTTACACAACCTTGTGAAGCATCAGCCACAGATTTGGCATATTTGTACAATACCCCACTTTTCACTTTGTATTGAGGTTGTTGGAACTCGGATTTTCTTTTAGTGATTTCTTCGTTTGATAATAAAGCATTGATCGTATTTTTCTCTGCATCCAATTCAATCACGTCACCGTCTTTTATCAAGCCTATCAATCCTCCGGAAAAAGCTTCAGGTGTTATATGACCAACCACAAAACCGTGTGTTCCTCCTGAAAATCTTCCATCCGTAATCAAGGCTACATTTTTACCTAAACCTGAACCCATCAAAGCAGAAGTTGGTTTCAGCATTTCTGGCATTCCGGGTGCGCCTTTTGGTCCTTCGTTTTTGATAACTACAACGTTTCCTTCTTTGATTTTTTTATCTTCGATTCCTTTGATGAATTCTTTTTCTCCGTCAAAAACAATCGCTGTTCCTTTAAAATAAGCACCTTCTTTTCCTGTAATCTTCGCAACAGAACCTTTTTCAGCAAGGTTTCCATACATAATTCTGATGTGTCCGGTTTCTTTGATTGGATTTTTGATATCGTGAATGATATTTTGCTGTCTGTCGATAATTGAAGTGACGTGTTCCAAGTTTTCTGCAATGGTTTTACCCGTAACCGTTAAACAATCGCCGTGAAGTAAACCTAAATCCAATAGATATTTCATCACCGCCGGAACTCCGCCTACTTTGTGAAGGTCTTCCATCAAGTATTTTCCGCTTGGTTTAAGGTCTGCTAAAAATGGCGTTTCATCACTTATTTTTTGAAAATCATCCAAAGTCAAATCATAACCAATTGACTTTGCAATGGCGATAAAATGGAGAACTGCATTGGTACTTCCACCTAAAATCATAATTAACCTTAAAGCATTTTCGAAAGCTTTTGGCGTCATAATATCAGATGGTTTAATGTCTTTTTCTAAAAGAATTTTAATGTAATGCCCGGCAAACTGACATTCTTCTTTTTTTTCACGACTGAGAGCCGGATAAGACGAGGAATAAGGCAAACTCATTCCAAGCGCTTCAATTGCAGAAGCCATTGTATTGGCGGTGTACATTCCGCCACAAGCTCCTGCGCTTGGACAAGAATTTTGAATCACACCTTGAAAATCTTCTTCGGAAATTTTCCCAGCAATTTTGTTTCCTAACGCTTCGAAAGCCGAAACGATATTCAAATCTTCACCTTTGTAATGTCCTGGTGCAATACTTCCGCCATAAACCATTATTGAAGGACGGTCAAGACGCGCCATTGCCATCAGAGAACCCGGCATATTTTTATCGCAACCCGGAACTGTAATCAATCCATCATAATATTGTCCTGCGCAAACCGCTTCGATAGAATCTGCAATGATATCGCGACTTACAAGAGAATAACGCATTCCGTCGGTTCCGTTGGTCATTCCGTCACTAATTCCGATGGTATGGAACATTAATCCAACTAAGTTTTGTTCTTTAACGCCTTTCTTTACAATCTCGGCAAGACCATTCAGGTGCATATTACAAGTATTTCCGTCGTAGCCCATACTTGCAATTCCGATCTGTGCTTTGTCGAAATCTTCTTTTTGGAAACCAATTCCGTAAAACATCGCCTGAGTTGCAGGCTGAGTCGGGTCTTTCGTGAGTGTTTTGGAATATTTATTCAGTTCTACGTTACACATATTGCAAATTTGATTTTAAATAAGAATAATCTTCTTCTAATACTAAATGGCGATAAGCTGTCTGAATTTTGGCTGATAAACTGTCTTCCCAATTTAGTTTGAAAGGAATATTATCCAAAGAATCCAATGCAACAATCTCCGCTGCTGTTCCACAGAAAAACCCTGCATCAGCACCTTGCATTTCTTCAGGTTTGAAGAATTTTTCTTCGTAAGGTATTCCAAGATTATCACAGATTTCGAAAACTGTCGCTCTGGTAATTCCGGGAAGAATACTTCCTTTTGCCGGTGTAAATAATTTTCCATCTTTCTCGAAGAAGATATTGGCTCCTGAACTTTCTGCTACATTTCCATCTGCATCTAGAACCAAAGCTTCATCGAAACCTTTATCTTTCGCTTCCTGACAAGCTAAAATTGAGTTTACATAATGACCGCTCACTTTTGCTTCTACTTTAAACGCTTTTGGATTTGGACGTTCGAAAGATGAAGTCATAATTCTCATTTTGTTTGCCATATAACCGTTATCCCAATTCCAAACTTCTATAACGAGATAGCTTTTTTGTCCTTTTGACAAAGCCATATTTGGAGAACAAATGACCAATGGACGAATATATGCGTTACTTAGATTATTTTGTTCCAAAAGTTTGTAGGTAATTTCAATCATTTCTTCGGTAGAATAATCAAAAGGCATCATCATTGTTTCGGCAGATTTACGAAGTCTGTCGTAATGTTCCTCTGCTTTGAAAATCTTGGTTCCATTGGCTGTTTTGTAAGATTTAATTCCTTCGAAAACGGCATATCCGTAGTGTAATGATTGGCCGTACAAATCGGTTTTGGCTTCTTTTGCTTTCACATATTCCCCATCAAAGAAGAGAACACTGTCGTCATTGTAATACATTTTGTATCGGTTTTATATTTTATTAAATGTTTTGTTTTCTTACATAAAAAAACCATTCTCTTGATGAGAATGGTTTGTATTATTTCAATTTCAAAAATTATCACAAGCCATCACTCACCACCGGAATCCGATAATGACAGAAATGACAATAATAATTATTGAGTTATTCATTTTCTTGTTTTGAACGGTACAAATGTATAAACTAATTTCAACAAACCTTGAGTTTTTCTCAAAAAATTCATTTCAGCACTGTCAAAAACCCACAAAAGATTGCTTTTTATACGATATTCATTAAAACAAAAAACACTCATAAGGTATTGATTATCAATTCGTGGAACCTTGAGAAATTACGATGTCTAAAATTTTACTAAGATTTGATTATTTTAGTTTATAATTTGAATTTTTAATCAAAATTCATTCAGTAGAAACGAAAAATCCACCGAGTTGGTGGATTTAATATTTAGAATAAAATTCTTTTAAATTAAAAATGAACCTGCTGGATTTCTTCTTGAATTTCTTTTGGCGTTTCGTCCTCAGATTTGATAAAAAGCATTGTTACAACAGCTCCAATCAACATACAGATTCCACCGACAACAATATAATCAATTGCCATTTTTCCAAAAATATTGGAGACAATTGGACCACCGAAAATCCCGTTGATGATTTGAGGAATTACAATAAAGAAATTGAAAATCCCCATATAAACGCCCATTTTTCTCTGCGGAATGACTTCTATTAGCATCGCGTAAGGCATCGCTAAAATACTTGCCCACGCAAATCCCAATCCTATCATCGAAATCCAAAGCAACGATGTATCTTTTATAAAATACATTGAAATCAATCCCAAACCTCCCGATAATAATGCCAAAGCGTGTGTTTGTTTTTTGCCTAAGAATTTGGCAATTGGTGTCAATAAAAATGCAAACGGAATTGCCCAAAGATTATACATCCCGAATAATTTTCCCGTCAAATCCCCTGCATTATTAAACGCTTCCGAATGTGTATCGTCCGGAGACAATCCAAAATGATGTGTTGCCAAAGCACTCGTTGTGAAAACCCACATTGTAAACAAAGCAAACCAAGAAAAGAATTGAACAATTCCCAGTCTTTTCATTTGAGTCGGAATGTTAGCAAAATCCTTGAATATATCAGAAAATTTGGACGGTTCTGCAACTTCTTTTCCGTCTTCAAATGATGCAAATTCTTCCGGAGAATATTCTTTGGTTGTGAAAATCGTGTAAAGAATGGTTAGAATCAAAAATCCTGCACCAACATAGAAAGAGAAAATAACGTTATCAGCTACAAATCCTTCTGGCGCAACATTCGAGATTCCTAATTTGGTCAACCAATCCGGAAGATAAGAACCGATTACAGCACCAATCCCAATTAAAATCGTCTGTACGGAAAATCCGATTGTTCCCTGATGTTTCGGAAGCATATCTCCAACCAATGCACGGAAAGGTTCCATTGCTACATTGATAGAAGCATCCATCATTGCCAAGAAAATCACTGCGAGCAATAATACATTAGCAGCAATAAGATTAGTAACCGAAGCAGCATTGGGAAGTAAAACCAATCCAATTGCACACAACACTGCGCCAATCAAAAAGTAAGGTTTTCTTCTTCCCAACGGACTCCAAGTGTTATCGCCCATATGTCCGATAATCGGCTGAACGATTAATCCTGTAATAGGCGCAACCAGCCAAAACCAAGAGAGTTCGTGAACGTCTGCACCAAGATTTGCCAAAATTCTACTGGCATTACCGTTTTGTAAGCCAAACGCCATCTGAATTCCGAGAAATCCCATACTCATATTGATAATCTGAGCCATTGAGAGATTTGGTTTTATTTTTTTTGTCATTTCTTGTTGTATTAATGTAAAATGTATTAATGATTTTTTAATTCGGAAATTAAAGCATCTTCTATCGGAGATTTTGTTTTTATCACTTCACTCATCACTTCATTGGGAACGGTGGCTGACAGGACATACTGCCGGATTTTCCATTTTCCACCGATTTTTTCGAGAACGCCGGAATCTCTGCAGATTTTCATCTGGGTATCCAGAATCTCATCAAACCACGCATAAGTCCCGTCTTTGCTGAAATAGATATTTCGTTTTAAGGATTTGAAACTCCAACCTTGTCCTTTATCAAAATGAGGTTTTGCATAATCCATAAATTGTTTTTTGTCCCAAACTTCTGTAGCGTCAGTTCCGATATAAGTAGATTCGTCAGCAAACAAAGCAAAATAATTTTTGAAATCTGCTTTTGCTGCATATTCATTAAGATTATCCAAAACCAATCCGACATTTTTCTTTTGAACACCTTCGTAGAAGCCTTTTTTCTGAGCAGAAACTGGAATTGAAAATATTAAAAAAGATAATAGGAAAATGGAAATTATTTTTTTCATTTTAATTTTATTTAAGTTCTAAAATTAATGAAGATTTTGCAGGAACAGACAAATTAGTTTTCAAATCAAAATCTTTGTCAGAAATGATGTCTTTTCCTTTTGTAAAATTCTTCAAACCTTCAGAAAAACGCTTCAAATCTAGATTCTGAGTTTCTTTATTGTTATTAATTATGACCATTACCCTTTCCTTATCCGTATATCGGAAATAAACATAAACATTGTTGTTAGGGATGTAATGCAAGGTTTTTCCAAAATGAACTGCTTCGTTTGTTTTTCTCCAGTTCAACAATTTTTTGGTATAATCGAAATATTCGTTTTGAGAAACTGTTCTACCCGATTTTGTAAAAGCATTATTTGCATCTCCAGCCCAACCTCCAGGGAAATCTTTTCGGATCTCGCCATCGCCACCGTTGTTTTTATCGCCAGCCATTCCGATTTCGGAACCGTAATACAATTGCGGAATTCCTCGAACCGTCAGAATCAAACTCATTGCTAATTTGTAATCTTCGATTTTCGGATAGATTTGATTGAATCTGTTCGTATCGTGATTCTCGGCAAAAACCAAAATATTATTGATATCCGGATAAAGGAAATCGTTCGCAAAATTGTCATAAACCCTCTGCATACCGGAATCCCAGCCGGAATCTTCGCGGAAAACCTGACCCAACGCATCGTGAAGCGTAAAATCCATCACAGACGGCAGATAAGAGTTGTAACCTTCTATCGCTGCAATTTTGGAATCCTTCTGCCAGTAAGACATTTGCGCCTGATCGTGCATCCAGACCTCACCAACAATATTGAATTTCGGATATTCGTCAGTGATTTTTTTTGTCCAGTCAGCGATTCCTTTTTTGTCGTTGTAAGAATAAGTGTCCACACGGAAGCCGTCCAAACCTGCATATTCTATCCACCAAATCGCATTTTGCGCCATATAAGTCACAACCATTGGATTGCTCTGGTTCATATCCGGCATTGTCGTATCAAACCAGCCATCCATACAAGCCGCTTCATCCACTTTGGCTGCATTGGTATCAAACTGCGTTGTCATTCTGTAATTGCTTCTCTGGAAACCATTTTCCTGTCCTTCCCAATAATGAATCCAATCTTTCGAAGGCAAATCTTTGATAATCCAGCTTTTTGAACCCCAATGATTGGTCACATAATCCATCACGAGTTTCATTTTTCTTTTATGAAGTTCGTCCGCCAAGTTTTTATAATCATCGTTGGTTCCGTAACGCGGGTCTATTTTGTAGTAATCGCTTTGTGCATAACCGTGGTAAGAATAAGAAGGTTCATTATCCTCCAGCAAAGGTGTGTTCCAAAGTGTTGTAATTCCTAATTCCTGAAGATAATCCAGATTTTTTACAATTCCAGCAATGTCTCCACCGTGACGTCCTCCGGTTTTGCTTCTGTCTGCTTTTTCCGCTGTGTCTGGCGTGCTATCATTTTTAGGATTTCCGTTTGCAAATCTATCTGGCATTATCAGATACATCACATCAGAAGACGTGTAAGAATCTCTGTTTGCCGAGTTTTGTTGTCTTTGCTTAAATTCGTAATGGATGGTTTTAACGGTTTTGTTTCCGTTTTTGAAATTCAGTTTTGCTTTTTGTGGCTGAACTCCGTTGGTGTCGATGGTTACGAAAAGGTAGTTTGGATTTTCTACTTTTTTAACTTCCTTGATTTTGATTCCGTTGGAGAATTCGGGTTGAAGATTCTGAATGTCTTTCCCGTAAACCAGGAGTTGTAACTCCGGGTTTTTCATACCGCTCCACCAGAATGCCGGCTCAACCTTCTGAACCTGGGTATAGAATATGGCAGAACAAACTATAGCGGATAATGTGATGATTTTTTTCATAATGCTTGGGGAAACCTCATAGGTTTTGAAAACCTATGAAGTTTTTTAATTTAATTGTTAGAGTAAGAGGTCACTTCCTTTCTTATGAAATTCTATAAAATCTGATGTACCATCAAAAAAACTCATTATAAAACTTCTTTCTAATGATGAAGATTTTTTAATATCTAAATAGCTTAAATATGAACAATACTTCCACTCCTCCAATTGATTTACAAAACCGTGATTTACCGGGTTATTATGTATATAATTGAGTACGTTAAGCAAATATTTCTCGTCCTCAATTTTTGTTCTTTTGATATAGTCCATAAACAAAGCCCCTTTCCTTGTATATACTTTATTATAGGCTTTCGCATAGGAATTTAAAAGGTTACTGAAGGGCTTCATTAGAAACTGATGAGATTTCTTGTCATCAAACTCTGTAATACTAATATTCAAATTTTCAAAAATAATTTCCTTTTTCTTAAATGCTATCAACAAATGAAAATGGTTGGGCATCAGACAATACGCAAAAATATCAGCAATCGGGCAAATATAGAATTTGATTTTATCGAGAAAGAATGTGTAATTTTTACTTTCCCGAAAAATCAATTCTTTACCGCTAACGTGCGAATAAATATGATAAATACTTTCAAAGTCAAAATCTTCTAGTCTTTTGTCTCCAAACATTGTCTTGTGTTTTTTTATGTAAACCTCATAGGTTTTGAAAACCTATGA
>DLND01000125.1:18262-19088 GCA_002476905.1 Flavobacteriales bacterium UBA7519 | reverse complement strand
TCTCCCCGTTATTTGAATTACCAATAGGACAACCGTTATTTTCAACAGGACCAGGAACAGTTACACATTTGTCATTAAGATCAATAACACCGTCCATGTCTACGTCCAATGCAACACCAGCGCCATCTACTCTTGCACCAGCAGGCGTATCAAGTTGTTTGTCCCAATCATCGCAAACACCGTCATTATCTGCATCGCCATTTTTACAAACTTTGAAATTATCAACTTTATCTTCAAGCTCGTCTATCTTGCTGTAGATATTTCTCAAAGGATCTACCCACATTACGTGATCAGCATTTTTTCCAAGTTTAACAGTAAGCCCCAAGGTGGTATTAAAGAAATTATCAGAAGTATGCGAGCTAATTCTGTTCACAGCGCTATACTGATCTCCTCCACCATCGAAAGAATCATCACCTGTATAAACGTACATAAATCTTCCTTCAATATCTACTCTATTGCTGATTTTGTATTTTAATCCAGCACCAGCCTGTCCAAACAACGAATTCATTTTGAAAGCCTTTCTCTCTGTCATAAGTCTTTGTCCGAATTCATCTTTTTGGTAAGCACGATATGCCAAAACACCAGCACCTGCATAACCATGGAGTGCCCATCTGAAGTCAGATTTTCTATCCACTCTTCTTAATAAATTTGATAAATTAATATCTCCTAAAAGAGAAATAGCATCATACTGTGTTCTTCCTGCTACTTGAAGATTAGCTGCGGCATTTGCTGGTGCAGCATCTTTAGTATTAAAGTATCCTTGTCTTGTCTCACCACGGTCATATTGAAGTTTTAAACCAAAAGTATGAGATAAAGCCTTATCAAT
>DLND01000125.1:15690-18180 GCA_002476905.1 Flavobacteriales bacterium UBA7519 | reverse complement strand
ATAAAGCCTTATCAATACTGAAATAGGAAGAATATCCTACAAGGGTATTACCATCTTGAATGGATTTTAGATCTGCGTTCTGCATCAACGGAATACCACCACCAAAAGAGATAGACCAGCTGTTATAACCTGGGTTTGAATCTACAGATGTGGTTTCAGATTGTGCTGAAGTAATCTGCGTCATTTGTTGAGAGAACATCACTGCCGGGCACAACAAAGCCATCGACAAAACTGTTAATCTTGATTTCATAAATAATAAATTTTTATTGTTTTAAATGTTAAATGTATAATTGAGATTAATCCAAATCACTCGCATAACACTGTATTCACAAGGATTGTTCTCATGTATTCAATTACCATACCATTAATAATAAACGCTTATAATTTTGATTAATTTAAACCTTATAATTAACTAAATTTAATACTAAAAATCAACTGTAAAATACTATAAATCATAACAATTATATCGAAAATAAAAAATTAAATAAATGTTTAAAAAATTTATAATTACTGATTCTTATTTTGGCTGATCATCAATAATTATGATAACAATGTATCTAAAAGAATAACTTTGCAAGACAATTTTCAATCTCTTTTTTTAAAAATAAAATTCAGAAGATAAAAACAAACGGCTAGTTTATCTCTTAAATATTATGAAATGTAGCTCTGTAAAATTCATTTAAGTAAGCCGAGAAATCTTTGTAAATCTTTTACCTTAAAAATTCATATAAAAAAAACCTCTCAAATGAGAGGTTTTAGTTTTACATATAAGCTTCTATAGGCTCACAGGTACAAATCAGATTTCTATCGCCATATGCTTCATCTACTCGCGCAACTGTGGCGAAGAATTTATGCGTTCTAACCCATTCCAACGGATAGGCTGCTTTTTCTCTTCCATAGGGCTTATCCCAATGATCAGAAATGAGCAGTTGTTCTGTATGAGGTGCATTTTTCAATACGTTGTTACTAGCATCAGCTTCACCATTAGCAATTTCCTCAATTTCCTTTTTGATACTGATTAATGCTTCGGCAAACCTTTCTATTTCTTCTCTGCTTTCAGACTCTGTAGGTTCTATCATCAGAGTGCCGGCTACCGGAAAACTTACCGTTGGAGCGTGGAAACCATAATCCATCAATCGTTTTGCTACATCGGCAACCTCAATTCCCAGAGCTTTGAACTGACGGAAATCTACTATACATTCGTGCGCGACTCTGCCATTTGCGTTGGCATAAAGAATTGGAAAATGTTCCGCCAATAATTCTTTTAAATAATTAGCATTTAGAATAGCATATTCAGTTGCTTTTTTAAGACCAGCCGTTCCGAGCATTTTGATATAAGCATAAGAAATATTCAGAATAAGACCGGAGCCATATGGCGCAGCGGAAATTCCATCTATCGCTTCTTTAGTTCCCACAGGTATATTGGCATTGGTTGGAAGAAAAGGCACTAGATGTTTAGCCACACAGATTGGACCAACACCAGGACCACCGCCACCGTGAGGAATTGCAAAAGTTTTATGAAGATTCAGGTGACATACATCTGCCCCGATATTTCCCGGACTTGTAAATCCTACCTGCGCATTCATATTAGCACCGTCCATATAAACCTGGCCGCCGTGCTCGTGTGTTAATTTTGTGATTTCATTGATGTTGGCATCAAAGAATCCGTAAGTTGATGGATAAGTAATCATTATGGCAGAAAGATTCTCAGAATGCTGTTCTGTTTTGGCTTTAAAATCTTCAAAATCAATTTCTCCATTCTCCAGATTCTTCACCACCACTATTTTCATCCCTGCCATTGCTGCAGAAGCTGGATTCGTTCCGTGCGCTGACTGTGGAATCAATACAATATTTCTATGGCCTTCACCTCTGTTTTTATGATACTCTCTAATGACCATCAGACCAGCATATTCACCTTGAGCACCTGAATTAGGCTGAAGTGATGTTCCTGCAAAACCAGTGATTTCAGCTAGGTCTTTCTCCAACTGCTTAATCATCTCTTGATAACCACCTGCTTGTTCAGTCGGCACAAATGGGTGAACACTTCCCCATTCTGCCCAAGATAATGGAATCATTTGCGTTGCTGCATTCAGTTTCATAGTACAAGAACCAAGAGATATCATTGAATGGGTTAGAGATAAATCTTTTCTTTCCAGACGTTTGATATAACGCATCAACTCTGTCTCTGTGTGATATTTGTTAAATACTTCTTCCTTCAGGATTTCATCGGTTCTTAACAAATCTGACGGAATCGAATAATCTTCCTTGATACTTAGTTTGTAGCCTTGTTTTCCTTTGAAATGTGCAAAAGCATCTACTAATTTATTGAGCTTTTCAAGTGTGGTGGTCTCATTCAGAGAAATACTTACAATTCCTTGCGAGAAATAATTAAGATTGATTTTTCGATCTCTCATTAACAATCTTAATGACGTTTTTTCCTCCTCGTGAAGCCTGAATTTTATCGTGTCGAATACAGGTTCATCCACAACA
>DLND01000125.1:0-15521 GCA_002476905.1 Flavobacteriales bacterium UBA7519 | reverse complement strand
AACATCATAACCTAACACTTTTAAAGCATCATTAACGGCATTGGTTTTATAATGGATCTGATCCGCAATAAATTCTAGACCTTTTGGACCGTGATAAACGGCATACATCCCAGCCATTACCGCCAGTAAAACCTGAGCCGTGCAAATGTTGGAGGTTGCTTTTTCTCTTTTGATGTGCTGTTCTCTGGTCTGAAGTGCCATTCTCAAAGCACGTTTTCCGTACATATCTTGAGAAACACCAATGATTCTACCCGGAATATCTCTTTTATAATCTTCCTTACAAGCAAAAAATGCGGCGTGAGGCCCGCCATAACCCATCGGAATACCAAATCTCTGAGTGGTTCCCACAGCACAATCTGCACCCATTGCAGCAGGCGATTTAAGTTTCACCAAAGCCATTGGATCACAAGCTACTACCACTTGTAAATTAAATCCTTTTGCTGAACTTATGAAGTCTGTATAATCTAGAACAATTCCATTCTTACCCGGATATTGAAGTAAAACACCGTAATACGAATCATTGAACTGATGATTTTCGTGATTTCCCACTATGACGTCAATTCCAAGACCTTCCGCTTTAGTTTTAAGAACAGAAATCGTTTGTGGCAGAACTAAATCAGAAACAAAAAATTTTGTTGCATTGTTCTTCTTTTGATCTTTAGTCCTGTTGTTAAAGAACATATGCATCGCTTCGGCAGCAGCAGTTGATTCATCAAGAAGAGACGCATTGGCCATCGGAAAACCTGTTAGGTCACAAACGACGGTCTGGAAGTTAAGAAGTGCTTCTAATCTACCCTGAGCAATCTCTGCCTGATATGGCGTGTACGCGGTATACCAGCTAGGATTTTCCAGAATATTTCTTTGGATTGGAGAAGGGAGAATGGTATCATTGTAACCAAATCCGATGTAGGTATCAAAACCGGCATTTTTTGCTGCCAATTCTTTGGAGTGAAGCAACATCTCATACTCCGAAAGTGCATCTGAAAGTTCAAGATCTTTCTCTAGCCTGATACTTTCCGGAATCGTTTGAGATATCAATTCATCGATACTATTAACCCCGATTTTGCTAAGCATTTCCGCTTTATCAGCTTCGTTCAGACTGATGTGGCGACTTACAAATTGCTGTGTATTCATTTATAAACTTTGAATTAGATTTTTACTAAAAGGTTCGTAAAAATAATACTTTTCAAAGAATTAAGCAATGAATAAAATCATAATTAAAAACCTCTATTTTCTATCTGAAAGGTAGTTTTTCAAATGAAAATCTATACTTTCAGAAACCGGAATAAATTGGTAATTCAGGAGTTCTGTGATTTTTTGATTAGAAACTTTAGAATCAGTTCTTACTGTTTCGATGTTATTTTTACTCAATAATTTCAGAATCGGAAATAACCACCCGAAAAGTAAAGAAATAATCGGTAAAACTTTATAAATAAATTCAGGAACCAATTTCGCTTTTGGTTTTCCAAGCGCAATTCTTACTTTATCAGAAACTAAACGGAATTTTTCATTTTCGGAAATGATGATAAAGCGTTCTCCAAAGGAATTTTTGCTTATCAATTCGACAGCGATTTTCGCAACATCTCTTACATCCACATAAGCCGTTCCTCCAGGAAAAGTTCTGGATTGAGACGATTTTTTGAATAAATCACCACTGCTATTTCCCCAATTTCCGGTTCCGATAATGACACCCGGATTGATGATGATGCTTGGTAAACCTTCATAATGTGCGCGCCAAACTTCCATTTCGGAAAGATGCTTGGAAATGGCGTAAGAAGAATGTTCTAGTTTTTCATTAAAATCAGAATTTTCATCCATCATTCCCTGTTCATTATAACCATCTAAAACTGCAATTGAACTTACAAAAAGAAATTTTTCAACAGTAGAATTCTCTACAGCATATAGAAGATTTTTTGTGCCTTCAATGTTTGTTTTGTCCATTTCTTTGTCATCCTTAGGATTGAAACTGACAACTGCGGCGCAATGATAAACTTCTTCGATTCCTTCTAAAGCATTTTCTAAAGATTCGATGGAATCAAAATCGGTGTCAATCCATTGAATTTTATCGAAATAAAAATCGGGTTGATCTGTATAAAATTTGTAAGAATCTTTGACTTCTTTTAGATTACTTGACTTTCTTTTGGTCGCACGAACAGTTTTGCCATTTTTCAACAATTCGAGAGTGATAACTCTGCCTAAAATTCCTGTTGCACCTGTGACTAATACCATATATGCAAATATAGCGAATTGGTAGATTTATGAAATGATTTTTAATCACAAAAAAAACAAAAGCTGCATTATTTACCAATGCAGCTTTTGTATAAGAATTTCAGATAATCCTCTTGTTTTTATTTTTTATTTTGTTGTGCCAAAATAAGAGCTTCTATATCTCTCCAATCGTAGATGTGAAAAACTTTTCCGTTGCTCATTGCTACAAACATACCTTTAGGAAAATCTGGTCCAAAATTAACATTACTAACATCCGATCCATCACTTTCTTTAGTAGAAACTGGTATGATAGCAATCCTTTGGTATGTATTTTCATTAGTATCTCCTTCTCGTCTATAGACATTAAAGGTATTGGCTTGCTGATCTGAGACCAAAATATAACCTGTTTTCTCACCTGTTGGATAAATAGAAATCCCTTCGATATCTGATTTGAAATCATTGGTACCAAATAAAGCTAATTGTTCATTAGAAGCTGATGGATCTGCATTATATTTATGAATCCCGTATTGTTCATCAGAATAATAAATAACTCCCAAAGCATCATCTACTGCAATAGATTCTATTTCTTTTTTACCTGAGTATTCGCCAAACTTACGAACGAGCTCTCCAATTACTTGTCCATCACCATTATCTTTCAGTAGATATTGATACAAATATGAGCCAGAAGGTCCTGTTTTTCTCCCAACAACTGCATAAATCTGTTGTGTTGCAGGGTTTTTATATAATGCAATACCCATTGGACTTTTTTGATCGCTATCTTCGAAAACAGAAATCCCTCCGTTATCTATTGGTTTTAGATCTGGCACCGAAAAAACACGTATTTTGTTAGTCTCGCGCTCTGTAAATACAGCGATATCCATTTTTTTACCACCTACTTCTAATCCATATTCTACATCAATGTTGTTGGGACGTTGTATTCCCAAGACTTTATTTACAATCTTACCTTTTAAATCGTAAACATAAATCCCTCCATTGGTTTCTTTGTCTGTACCTAAAATTAAACTTTTGGAGGCATCGTGTGGATTTATCCAAAATGTGGGATCATCTGTATCAAACTGAACTTTTTGTGTTTTATAAACTGGTTTAACCTTCATAGATGTACATTGTACCATCAAAAAAGAAACCGAAGCTATCCATAATATCTTTTTCATTAAAAATCGAATTTTAGTCCTACGTTGTATCTTGGTTTATAATATTCCATTTGCATTGTTCTGTTCTTTTCGCCTTGGTAATATCTTAATGGTTGATTGGTAAGATTATTAGCTTCAACAAAGAATCTTATTTTTTCTGTAATGGCATAAGAGACGTTAGCGTCTAAGAAGGTTTGTTTATCATAGTAACGATCATCAAAAGCAACACCGCCAATCTCATCTAAATAAGAAGCTGTATAGTTAAGCGACACACGCGCAGAGAATCTTTTGTTTTCCCAAGATAAGGACGAGTTAAACATATGTGGTGCTGTTCCTGGCAACATAAGACCTTCTCTTTGTACATCATCTCCTACAATACCTTTGGCTTTGGAATGTGTATAAGTATAATTGGCATAAATCCCAAAATGGCTAAGAAAACCAGGTAGAAAATCTAGTTGTCTCTGCAAAGCAACTTCAAAACCATAAACGTCTACACTTTGTCCGTTTCTAGCTTGTGAAAATACGTAGGTGTTATCTGCTCCCAAATCATTAGCGAGATCAGGAAACTGTTGTGTAAACTTGTCTCTTGTAAAATTTTGATCGATGTAATTAAAGATAAATTTATTAATCTTTTTGTAAAAACCACCAACTGATATTAATCCCACTGATTTGAAATAGTACTCTCCCATTACATCGAAGTTATGAGCATAAGAAGCTTTCAAATCTGGATTACCAGCATCTATTTGTGCATCTTCTCCTGGTGTAATATTCACAAATGGAGACAAATTGTAATACCCTGGTCTTGCCAAAGAAGTTGTATAAGCAGCCCTAAGAACCATTTCACCTGTTGGAGTATACTTGAAGGTAATACTTGGTAAATAATTGGTATAGTCGTTTTTGATTTTTCTCTCACCTTCTAACATTACATCATCATCTTCGGTTTTGGTGATATTACCAGTATACTCTGTGCGGGTATTTTCTAAACGAAGACCTGCTATGAAAGAAAAATTATCCGTAATATTTTGGTCCCAACGGATATATCCAGCATAGATTTGCTCTTTGGCTTTGTAATTTACCCCTAGATATTTTGCAGGGTTACTTTCTGAAGAAAACATTCCAGTATTGTATAAATCCAAATTGCCTAATAATTGTTTTGATGCAAAATATCCTGGGATATACTTGCTACTTGGAGACCAATTTTTACCATCCCAATAGACTGGATTAATTTTATCCATAGTGGCTAAGCTAGTGTTAGCATCGGTTGGAGTATAGTCATTAAAACTGTTCTCCCTTTCTTTTTGTTTGATTCTTGTTTTTGCTCCAAATCTCAATCTGCCTTTTTGCTCTGATATGATATTAAGCGGAATCCTAAGATCTACTTTCCCCGTAATCTCATCTTCATAAGTATGACCAAACTGCTCCGTAAGTATTCGGAATTTATAGGATTTGAGTGTAGGTTCTTTTGTTGGTGTTAGTAATGGTTCTTTCTCACTATCATAACCAGAAAGTGCTACTCCCTTTGACTGATAATCTATATAACGTTCATTAGGACGGTCTTCGGACGCTCGTGAATAACCTCCAGACCAATTTAATTGTAGCTGAGAACCCAACAAATGCTCACCATTGATAAAATAATTTTGCATAATCTGGCGTTCTAACCTTGCCGCTTTACTTTTATCAGTATCTATACCACCTTTGGTTTGTGCTCTAAGATCAGCTTTGTAACCAGTAATAAGACTTTCATCTGTTTTGTCGTAGATAGGTGTAACTTTATTAAATCTCAGTCTATATCTATTTTCCCAATCGTCTCGCCAGTTATAAACAGCACCAGCTTTGATGATATTTTTATCATTAATTTTAAAATCAAAATTAGCCCCTATACTTTTACGCTCTCTTCTTACATCATATTTGCGAATATCCATCTCTCTGATGTAAGCATTACCAAATTTATCTTGCGCCCAAACACCTTCTACATTATCAGACCCATAATCTTGATTATTATAAGAACCGTTGAAAACAAACCCAAATTTTTTACCAAAATAACGGTTACCATACATAAAAGCTGTATTGCTAGATACTTTATCTCTAATAGGATTATAACCACCAGCCGCGGTAAGAGATATTCTTTCTTTGTTAGGTGCAGTTCTTGTGATGAGATTTACGGAACCTCCAATGGCGTCTGCATCCATATCTGGTGTTAAAGTTTTGTTAACTTCGATAAGTTGAATCATATCGGAAGGAATTAGATCCATCTGAACTCGTCTATTATCACCTTCTGCTGACGGAATTCTGTTTCCATTGAGAGTAACTGAGTTAAGTTCTGGAGCCAAACCTCTAATAATAATATCTCTAGCTTCACCTTGGTCATTTTGCATCGTAATCCCAGGTACTCGTTTTAAAGCATCTCCGATATTAGAATCCGGAAATTTCCCTACCTGATCAGACGAAACAATATTGGTGATATTAGAATTATTTTTCTGCGTATTTAGGGCTCTAGCTTGGTTTTGTCTGCTAATACCAAGTAGCCGAACTTCTTTTATTGTAGTTGATTTATTTTTATCAAACAAAACATCTACGCTAGTATTATTCTCGGATTTCACAACTACTGTTGATTGCTGACTGCCATAACCAATATAATCTACGGTTAGCGTATAGGTTCCTTCTGGAACATTAAGGAAGACATAATCGCCTGTAGCGTCAGAGATTGTGTAATAATTACCAGGTGTTAAAGTTAGTTTTGCACCAGGCAAAGGAATTTGGTTATTATCATTAATAATCCCAGAGATACTACCTTTTTGCGCAAAAACAAAAACTGTTGCACAAAAAAGTACAGTTGTAATAAGCTTTTTCATTTAGATTTATTTGCGGACAAAAATAAGATTGCGCTCTTCCAAACTTATTAATACAACTTAAATCATATAATAATTCTATTAAAACTAAATATCAATAGGATTTAACAAATAATTTTCAATCAATTTATCATTCATCTTGGATAAATTGATTGAAAAAATTTACAAAATTTGCCGAGTGATCAAGTTAAGTCTGTTTCTTTCTTTTGAAAATCTGAAGCAAAAGAAAACAATTCAAAACAGAATAAGCTAGAATTACACCAATGAAAAACCAAAAACTTCTGCCTTCTAAATACCAGCTGCCATTTCCTGCAAAGTTATCCTTAACTACGAGAAATAAAAGTCCCAACAGCAAAAGATTAACTAATAATGAGAAAACTAGGGTAATTGTATAAATTATTTCCTGGTATTTTTCCATCGTGGTAAGACAAAGATAACTTAATTCAGAAGAAAATCTTTCACAGCTGCATTGAAATCGACAGGATTATTAGCCTGAACCCAATGTTCTGCATTTTTGATTTTGATGAGTTTGTAATTGGGGAATTGTTGTCTGATGAGAAACTCGTCTTGTGGAAGAATATAATTGGAATTAGCTCCAGCAATAAATAAGGTTGGTCCATTGAAAACACCGAATTTAATTGCATTAGAAACAAACTCCGTATATTTTTCAGCTAAAGTTTTTAGATTAAATCTCCAAGCTAACTTTTTCTCTTCTGTCCAATATAAATTCTTCATCAAAAACTGAATCACAAATTTCTCGTGAATATATTCGCCCAAAACAGCTTCTACATCTTGTCGGGATTCAACTTTATCAAAATCAACCGATTGTAAAGCTTTGATAATTCCTTGATGATGTGGCGGATACGCTTTTGGAGAAATATCTACAACAATCAGTTTTTCAACTCTTTCAGGAAAATTAATGGCGAATTGCATCACCGCTTTTCCACCTAAAGAATGCCCTAATAAATTGGCTTTTTGGATATTATGAGCGTCAAGATAATTCAAAATATCATTCGCCAAATCATCGTGTGACATAGAATCCGAATGAAAACTTCTGCCGTGATTTCTCAAATCCAACAAATGTGTCGGCATCAATTCTCCAAATTCTTTTCCAAAACTTCCCCAATTATCAAGCATCCCGAACAATCCGTGAAAAACTAAAAGTGGCGTTTCCGTTCTTTCCTCTCCGTATATTTTTGAATGTAAAATTTCCATTAATAATAAAATATAATTACCACTTCGCCAATCGTTTCAGATAAGCTTGAACCGTATTTTCCAAACCAAGATAAAGTGCTTCCGAAATCAAAGCGTGACCAATGGAAACCTCCAAAAGATTAGGAATATTATCTGCGAAATATTTTAAGTTATCTAAACTTAAATCGTGTCCAGCATTGATTCCTAAACCAAATTCATTGGCGACAACAGCCGTTTTATAATAAGATTCTACTGCAAATTCTTTGTTTTCTGTATAGTGTTTAGCGTAAGCTTCTGTATAAAGTTCGATTCTATCTGTTCCAGTTTCGGCTGCAAACTTTACCATTTCAGGATTGGGGTCAAGGAAAATAGAAGTTCTGATTCCTGCATTTTTGAATTCTGAAATAACAGATTTTAAGAAATCCAGATTCTTTTCACTATCCCAACCTGCGTTTGATGTAATCGCATCATCAGCATCAGGAACCAGCGTCACTTGCTCTGGTTTCACTTCCAAAACCATATCTATAAAAGGTCTGTGAGGATTTCCCTCAATGTTGAATTCTGTTGTAACCAAAGGTTTCAGATCATAAACATCTTTTCTTGTAATGTGTCTTTCGTCCGGTCTTGGATGGATGGTAATGCCCTGTGCTCCAAAACGTTCAAGATCTAGCGCAACCTGCGTTACACTGGGAACATCGCCTCCTCTCGCATTTCTGAGGGTTGCTATTTTATTGATATTGACACTTAGTTTTGTCATTTTTATAAATAGATATTAGAAGTTAGATATTAGAAGTTAGATTTCAATTCTCGGATTGATTTCTATTCTAATTTTTTATTTTAAATTTTATTGAGTTGCATTATTTCCAAATCAAACTCTTTGGAAGCCACCAAAAGATGGTCGAAAATATCGGCTTGGATTTGCTCAAAATGCTCCCAGTTAGAATCATTGGTAAAACAATAGATTTCCAAAGGCATTCCTTGTGGCGTGATTTCCATTTGTCTTACCAATATGGTTCCCTCTTGGTCTATATTAGGGTTATTTTTAAGATAATTCAAAGCATAAATTCTGAAAGTTCCGATGTTGGTCAACTGCTTACCATTGATAATCTCATCAGCATTTTTAAGTGTACTTTTTTGAGTGTCGATTTCTTTTTTCTTTTCCACAAGATAATCGTGTATCAAGTTGATTTTCAATAAATCATTAAATAGTTGATCATCCAGAAATTTAAATGATTTAATATTGAAAACAATTGATTTTTTAATTCTTCTCGTATTGGTCTCCGTCATCACCTGCATATTTTTGATCTCTGTGGTCAGCAAATCATAAGTTGGTATCGTGGATAAGGTTTTATCAAAGTTTCTTATTTTGGTGGTCAGTAAACTTATATCTTCTATATTTCCTTCAATGGAATATTTGGGAATGGCGACCCAATCTCCCACTTTCAGATTTTTAGAAGTCGCCACATGAATTCCCGTAACAAATCCTAAAATAGTATCCCGGAAAACCAAAACAATAACCGCAGTAATTGCTCCCAGACTTCCAACAACAGTTGTACTGCTGATGCCGAAAAATACACATACGGCGATAACACTGAAGATAAACATCCCAAATATCCTTACAGTCTGAGAAATAGAATTGATGGCAATTATTTTATAATAATCCTGCTGAATAAGGTAATAATTCTGCAATACTTTTATGAACCGAAAAGCCATATTCGCCACAGCCAACACCACCAGAAAACCTATAAGTCTTTCAAGAAAAACAAAACTTTTTGGATGCCTATAGAAAATCGAAAACAGCGCATAATGTCCCAGCCCAATTCCCAGAATATTGGCCACAGAATTGGTAACTTTAGCCTTGTATATGGATTTCATTATAGGGTATTTCTCTTTATCAAAGAAAAATTTGAAAACGATATTGATAATGGTTTTTAGGATAGAAATCAAGAAAAATATAAGGAAAAGAAGCAGCGCAAATTTCATCGTTATTTGTACTACGAGAACAAAATCATCCGGAAAATAATCCTTGCAAAAAAAATGGATCTCGTCACTAATCCTCTGAAGAAAGTCTTTATAATCGTTGATTTCTTTTTTCATTCATCATTAATTTTTTACTAATGCTTTCAGATATATCAATTGGTGTCTTATTTGCATAAAGTCTCACCGAATAATTTTCAAATTTAAGGATAAAAAAATCGTTAGCTTTACTTTTGAAAATTGTATTTTAATAAATTTGAATTATGGATCCTGTTTTTATTGACATTATTGCTCTAGTTCTGCTTTTGGCAGGATTTCTTGGAACATTTTTACCGATATTGCCCGGCCTGCTTCTCAGTATTTGCGGTCTTTTGATTTTCAAGTTTGGAACAGAAAATACTATGCCGATGATGTATGTCTGGATTTTCGTTTTGCTTACGATTTTATCTACCGTTCTAAATTATGTAATCCCTGCCAAAACCAACAAAAAATATGGCGGAACTCGCTACGGAAGTATTGGTTCTTTTATTGGAACGCTTCTCGGTTTGTTTTTGATCCCGATTCCATTAGGTTTTTTGATAGGAATGTTATTAGGGGTTTTCCTTGGAGAATTAATACACGATTTCAGCGACACTAAAAAAGCATTTAATTCTATGAAAGGTGCCTTAATAGGCTTTGTTTATGGAACGGGATTCAATATGATGGTTGGACTGGCAATGTTTTTGGTAGTTGGATATTATATATTTTTTTAATTTAAAATCAATACAATGAATTATAAACTATTACTCGTGCCTCCTGCAATATTACTATTGACAAATTGCAAAACCAAAGCTCAGAATGAAACTAAAAATTCGGACGGAATAGTAACCATTGAATTTAATAAAAAAACGTCAATTCCCGGTTCTAAAATTGCTTTAGAATTCAATCAGGTTACTGAAGACAGCCGATGCCCAGTAGATGTGACTTGCATATGGGAAGGAATTGCTATTGTAAATCTAAAAGCAAACAACGGCAGCGAAACAAAAAACATTCAGCTAGCAACCAAAGATTTTGAGCCGAAAAACACTAAAAAAAGCATTAATTTTGATGGTTACAAGATCTCACTAATAGATGTGAAGCCATATCCCGGCGGAAAACCAGAAGCCAAATCCATCACACTGAAATATGAAAAAGAGTAAATTAGTAAATAAAAAGGTCGCAATATTTAAATAGTAGCATATTGTGACTTTTTTACTTTAGTAAAGTCTCAAACACATTTTACGTAATTAACCCCAAACAATAGTTTTTTTTCCTTTTTCCAAGAGATAATTATTGATTTTTGAAAACGGTTTGCTTCCGAAAAAACCTCTGTAAACAGAAAATGGTGAAGGATGCGCCGATTGAATAATACAATGTTTAGACTCGTCTATCAGCGAGGCTTTTTTTTGTGCAAATGCACCCCAAAGAACAAACACCACATTTTGTTTGTTGTCAGAAATTTGTTTAATGATAAAGTCTGTGAAAACTTCCCAACCCATATTTTTATGAGAATTCGGCTCGTGCGCTTTAACAGTTAGAGTTGCATTCAGAAGGAGAACACCTTGTTTTGCCCAACCCTGTAAATCTTTGTTTTTTCTTTCGATTCCGAGGTCATCTTTTAACTCGATGAAAATATTTTTGAGTGAAGGTGGCGCAGTTACACTTTCCGACACCGAGAAACAAAGTCCATTAGCTTGCCCATCATTATGATAAGGATCTTGCCCAATAATAACAACTTCCACATCAGAAAATTCTGTCAATTCCAAAGCGCGGAAAATCTCATTTTTCGGAGGAAAACATTGGGTTGAATTATATTGCAACTTCACTTTTTCCCAGAGATTTTTAAAATAATCACTCTCTTTCATCGGTTTCAGAACTTCTTCCCAAGTCATTTTTCAGAATTTTTACAAAATTAAATTTAAAAAAGTTTTAACGCAAAGGCACTCAATATTTTTATTCAAAACGTTTTTAAGACGCAAACTGAAAATAAGAAAAACACTTTAACTAACTTCTCAGAGTGACATTTATAAAAATGCTATAATATTTAAGTGTTGTCGGAGTCGAAGACTTCAAATACAATAAACTCACTAAATAAGCTTTGTGACTGTAACTAGCAAAATAAGTTTACACTATCGCGACTTTGCGTTAAAAACACATATCACTTTTACATTGAAATAAAGTTAATAAATCATAAAAGACCTTTGGCTTAATTTTTATTGTAATAAATTCGGGCGATTTTTCGATTATTATTATCTATTAAAACCGCTATTTTTAGAATGAAAATCTGGAACAGTTTTATTTTTTCAACATTGTTTATGACTAGTTTATCTGCGCAGAATACGATTATTGTAGGCACTTACACCAACAGTGAGAAGTGTAGTAGCGGCGGAATATACGTTTTCGATTTTGATGAAAATACATTTAAGTATAATCTTAAATACCATACAGAAAATCTTATTAATCCAAGCTTTGTAAGTCTAAGTCCAGATAAAGACTATCTTTTTTCAGTGAATGAAAATGGTGATAAAAGCGCGGTAACATCTTTTTCGATAGATGAAAAAACAGGATTGCTCATCAAAAAAGACGAACGTAAAACGCAAGGTGAAGATCCTTGTTTCCTGATTTCAGATGATAATAATGTGATCGTAGCCAATTACTCTGGCGAAAGCATCAATGTTTTCAAAAGAGTAGAAAACGGAAAACTGTCTGAGATTATTCAAAATATCAAATTTGAAGGAGCTGGATTTAATCCTAAAAGACAAGAAAAGTCACACATTCATCAGGTTCAGTTCACGCCGGATCATCAGTTTGTTCTCGCAACTGATTTAGGACTTGACAAAATTTATGTCTTCAGATATAATCCAACCGGAGATCAGCCACTGGAAAAAGTCAGTGAGTTTGATACTAAAAAAGGATCAGGTCCGCGTCATATCGCATTTGAAAAAACTGGGAAGCTGTTTTATCTTGTTCAGGAGTTGAGTGGTGATCTATCTGTTTTAAGTTTCAATGAAGGTAAAATTGAATTAGTTCAGGAAGAAACATTATTATCAAGGAAAGTGAGATTTAATTTCAGAGCAGCGGATATTCATTTATCAGAAAACGAAAAATTCTTGTATGTAACCAATCGTGATGATGCAGATGATATCACGACTTTCAAAATACTGAAAGATGGAAGAGTGAGGAAAATACAGCAGCTAAAAACTACAGGGAAAAATCCAAGAAATTTCGCCATCAGCCCGAATAATCAATTGGTTTTAATAGCTAATCAAGATACCAATAGAATCAATATCTTTAAAAGAGATACAGAGTCCGGCGAATTGACGGCTACAAGAAAATCAATCCCAGTCTGTGCTCCTGTGAATGTCATATTTTATGAAAAAGGTAAATAATTTTACAGCTAAACAATATTTTAAACAAAACACAGTTCTAATAGATTAATGCTTGATGAAATCGATGCTTGATAAAAAATTTATCCTCACTTTTTTTCTGATTTTAATAAATGGTTTACTTTTCTCACAAAACGAAAAAGAAAACCAAATTGAAGACGTCGTTATCAAAGGCGTAAAAAAATATAAGAACAAAAAAGAAAATCCAGCTTATGCTATTATGCAACAGGTCTGGAAAAAGAAAAAATCCAACGGACTTCTGCTTCACAAAGATTATCAATACAAAACTTACGAGAAAATCGATTTTCGCCTTGGTAATATAGACAGTGCATTTACCAAAAAAAGAGCATTTAAAGGATTGGATTCAATTCTTTTTAAATACAATGATTCTTCGGAGATTTCTGGCAAGGCTGTACTTCCGCTTTTTATCACTGAAACGGTTTCGCAGACTTACGGAAAAAATAATCCTAAAAAAGAACGGAAAGATTTACTGGCCATCAAAAATTCTGGTCTTAACAATAACCAGATTGTTGCTAAAACAGTTCAAGGAATGTTTAAAGATATCAATATATATGACAATACGATCAATTATCTGAACATTGGCTTTACAAGTCCTGTTTCCACAGAAGGATTTGCCGTTTTTGATTACAATATTACAGATACGGTTGAAGTGAACACCATCAGAACCTATGAAATCCGTTTTACTCCCAAAAACCCTGACGCTTTGGCTCTGAAAGGGCGTCTTTACATTTCTATGGACAAGTATAATGTGATGAAAGTGGAGATGGAAACGAATAAAAAAATCAATATCAATTTCGTGAAAAACATTGCTACAGATTTAGAATTTGATAATCCTGATGATTCCACCTTTATCCCGATCCGTAACGAAACAACGCTGAATCTTACGCTGAATGATAAAGATGGTGCAAAAAATATCATTGCAAGAAGAACAGCCAACTACAGTAATTATGAGTTTGATAAAGGTCTGGAAGATTCATTCATCAACAAAATAATAATTCCCGAAGACGAATCTATTGCAAAAGACGACACTTACTGGCAGGAAAACCGCACGGAAGCATTGACACAAAGCCAACAGAACATCTACAAAATGTATGATGAGCTGGAAGAAATACCGAGATATAAACATATCATGAAAACCGTAGAAATCCTGAATTCCGGATACATCCATTTCGGAAAATGGCTGGATGTGGGAAATATTTTCCAGTCTGTCGGTTATAACGATATCGAAGGTTTAAGACTGCGCGCCGGAGCGAGAACCTACTTCGGGAAAAACGATATGTGGCGCATACAGGCTTACACCGCTTACGGTTTCCGGGACAAGGAGTGGAAATATGGCGCTGAAGGAAAATATATGTTCAATAAAACCAACCGTTTTATGGTGGGTGCAGGCACTAGAAAAGATGTGCTGCAACTTGGCGTACAGCTCACAACGGATGAAGGTATTATGACACGTTCTTTCGCTTCATCTTCGGTTATCAATTCAGGGGATAATACATCGTTAAGTTCTGTGAGTCAGACCAATTTTTTTACGAGCATTGAACCTTGGAAAAACATTCAGCTACGACTAGATGCAACGCAGCAAAGCATCACAGCCGCAAACCCTGCTCTATTCAATATCAGCTACATTCAAAATGGTATTCTGAAATCCAGACTAGACGATTCCCGATTGACATTCAGTATAATGGCCAGACCAGGCACCAAATTCTCTACTTATGGTGTAGAGCGTTATGAGCAGACAATGCTTGCGATGAATCCGACATTCATTTTAAAATACACCAAAGGATTTAAAGATATTTTCAACTCAGATTTCAATTATAACAAGCTTCAGTTTTATTATTACCAACCTGTGATTTTAGGTAATTGGGGAAGATTATTTGCTAATGTTGAAGCCGGGAAAAACTTCGAATCTCTTCCCCTCGCATTACAAAATGTGTTGCCCGCCAACCAATCGTATGGATTGCAGAGAGGTGTTTTTTCATTGATGAATTACTATGAATTCGTGGCAGATTCTTATGCGGTTGTATTTCTGGAACATCATTTCAACGGGAAAATATTTTCTCAGATTCCGCTCATCAAGAAGCTAAAGCTGAGAGAAGTTGCGTTTTTCCGCTCAGGCGTTGGAAGCTTAAAACAAGGCTCAGTTAATATGAACGCTGGCAATATGCAACTCAGTGCTCCCGAAAAACCTTATTACGAATATGGTTTTGGAATAGAGAATATTGGATTTGGCAACTTCAGGATTTTAAGAATTGATTTTAACTGGCGTGGCAATTATCTAAATCACAATGTAACATCTACTCCTGTAAGAAAATTCGGTATTCAGTTTGGTTTCCAGATGAATTTTTAGAAAATTTGTTACTTGCAGAACTTTTTTTTGTAATCAAGTCTATTTCCCAAGACAAATAATCATCAATGAAAATCCAAAAAATTGTTCTACTCTTAAGCTTTTTAATTTTTACAAGTCTATATTCACAAAAACAATTTGTATTTTTTGGTTCTTATAATTGGGATAAAGGTTCTGAAGCTGTGTATGTTTACGAACTAGATAACGAGACTGGGACATTGACTAAAGTTGCTTCCTCTTCAGACGTAATCAATCCAGGTTATATCACGGTTTCGTCTGACGGAAAATATATTTACGCTTCTTCTGACGCCAAAACGCCCAATTACGGAACAGTAAGTTCTTTTGCCTTCAATCCAGATAAAAAATCATTAAC
>DLND01000119.1:3833-10388 GCA_002476905.1 Flavobacteriales bacterium UBA7519 | reverse complement strand
TGGGATCTGATCCTGCCTCTGTTGCATTTGATACCGTTCAGTCTGCAGTTGCTCAAAATGCAGATGTTGTCATAATAGATACTGCTGGAAGGCTTCATAATAAAGTCAACCTAATGAACGAACTTTCTAAAATAAAACGTGTAATGCAAAAGGTACTTCCCGATGCACCACACGAAGTTTTATTGGTTTTAGACGGTTCTACAGGTCAGAATGCTTTTGAACAGGCAAAACAGTTTACCGCAGCTACAGAAGTTTCTGCTTTAGCGGTTACAAAACTGGACGGAACGGCCAAAGGCGGCGTGGTGATAGGAATATCAGATCAGTTCCAGGTTCCTGTGAAATACATAGGCGTAGGAGAAAAGATGGAAGACCTTCAGATTTTTAACGGTATGGAATTTGTAGATTCATTTTTCAAACAGCGAAATTGATTACAAATTTTTAACTTAAAAAGATTAAACTATGGGTATTTTAACTTGGATTATCTTCGGACTTATTGCCGGAGCCATTGCAAAAGCTATCCACCCTGGTAAAGATCCAGGAGGCTGGCTTGTAACGATCATTATTGGTATTGTAGGCGCTTTTATAGGTGGTGCAATTGGAACTTATGTCCTCGGCTGGGGTGATGTAGACTCTTTTTGGAGCCCAAGAAGTTGGCTATTAGCCATTGGTGGCTCAGTCCTATTATTATTTATTTATAGTATGCTCACCAAAAAGTAAATTCAACAATAATTAAAATTTTTTACATTTTATTGAAAAAGCATCAGGTTTTCTGATGCTTTTTTAATTATTAAATCATATATTTGGGATGTTAAAAATTTATTAATAATGAAGAAAATCTTTACTACTCTCCTTTCTTTTGGGATGGTGGCTGGTGCATTAGCTCAGTGGACACCTACAGCAATGAAAGGTGAAAATCTACGGCAAAATGGAGCAACCAAGTTTTATTCTTTGGATGTTAACGCTATTCGCACACAACTGCAAAATGCCCAACTTACAGGGAAGGACAGCAAACCAGTAATCATTAGTGTACCAACTTTAAATGGTAAAATTGAAAGATTTAAAGTCTACAGTTTACCTGTAGTGGTGCAATCTTTGGCAGACAGATACCAGTTGGGATCTTATGTAGGAACTGGAGTTGATGATCCAGAAAAGTACATCAGATTCTCTGTAGCTCCAGACGATTTCCAGTCAATGATCATTAAAAATGGCGTTTATGAATTTGTAGAACCACAAAACAAAGAAAAAACGGTTTATGGCGTCCATCCAAAGACAAACAAAACCAGTGGAGCAAATGGATCTTGGCTTTGTAATAGTACCGAGCCTCTTGTCACAAAGAAGGAAATAGAAAAGCTTGCAAATGATTCTAACTTCACCAACAGTGCAACCGATTTTTCCAAAGCATCTGACCAAAAATATAGAACAATGCGTCTGGCAATGTCAGTAACAGGAGAATACACACAGTATTTTGGAGGTGTTGCTCAAGCGTTATCTGCTATTAATGCAACATTGACACGTTGTAACGGAGTTTTTGAGAATGATTTTGCATTACATTTAATTCTTCAGGATTTCCCTCAGCTTATTTACACCGATCCTGAAACTGATCCATATTCTGACGCAAATGTAGGAACCGCAAGTAGTAATTCCAACAATTTGAAGGGATGGGGACTTCAGCTTCAGAATACATTATCAACAACCATAGGCAACAGTGCTTACGATATTGGACATTTATTTGGTGCTACAGGAGGTGGCGGTAATGCTGGCTGTATAGGCTGTGTTTGTGTCAACCCAACAGGTACCACAAGTACCAACTTAAATAAAGGAAAAGGATCTGCTTTCACTTCACCAGCAGATGGTATCCCAGAAGGAGACAATTTTGATATAGATTATGTAGCCCACGAAATAGGACATCAATTAGGTGCCAATCATACATTTTCTAATAGTTTGGAAAGTAGTGGCCAAAATGTAGAGCCAGGATCAGGATCCACAATTATGGGATACGCAGGTATCACTGGTGTGACGGATGTTCAGGCACATTCAGATCCATACTTTCATATCAACAGTATTATACAGGTACAGAACAATCTTACTTCTAAAACCTGTGATATTGAGACGGCAGTAGCAAATCAGCCACCAGTAATTGTTGCTATGCCAGACGTAACCATTCCTAAGAGTACTGCTTTCGTATTAACCGCGCAGGCAACTGATGCGGAAGGAAACCCTATTACATATTGCTGGGAACAAACCGATAATGCAACTTCTACGACCAGTACAAGCAATTTAGGGAACAATACCAATGGACCTACATTCAGATCTTGGAATCCTACAACTAACCCTACGAGATATTTCCCTAAACTTAGTACAGTTTTAGCAGGAAATTTAAAAAGTACAACAGATTGGGAAGCTGTTTCTACAGTTGCAAGAACAACCAATTATAAAGTAACGGTACGAAACAATAATCCGGACAAAACACAACAACAAACTCAATATGGCACTCAAAGAGTTGTTGTAGGAACGGCAGGACCATTTAAAGTGACATCTACCAAGGTTTACAACAATGTTGTAGCTGCTTTCACTTGGGATGCAGTGGGAACAACTGCTGCGCCATATAATGTAGAGAATGTAAAAATAGATTACACCACTGATAATGGTAATACTTGGACTGTTTTAGCAGCATCTACTCCTAATGATGGAACAGAGGAACTGAACTTTAATACGTTCGCTACCAATTCTCAACTTACAATAAGAGTTTCCGCTTTAGGTAATGTTTTCTACGCTGTTGGAAAAGTTACAGTTTCTGAAATGATGAATTGTAATGGAACAGCTCCAGCTGGTCTTGCAGCTTCAGAGATTAGTCAGACCGGTGCAAAAATAGATTGGGATGCTGTAGCTAATGCCACTTATACATTAAGATATAAAAAAGCTGCTGATACCAACTGGACAGAGGTTAACAATCTTACAACTAATACTTATACGATTTCTGGATTGGAATTAAGTACAGCTTATAATGTAAGTGTAGCTAACGTTTGTAGCGGATCAATTGGTGCTTACGCCACCACTGATTTTACAACAAAAGGTATTGAATATTGCACTGCGGGAGCATCTTCTACAAGTTATGAGAAAATATCCAATGTGACGTTTGCAAACATTAATAACAATTCTACATCTACAGCTGGATATGAAGATTTCACTACTGTTATAGGGAATGTAAATGCTGGTAAGACTTACAATTTCTCAGCATCATTTTCCGGAACTTCTTATGCTGAGGACCAAGTGTTAGTATGGATAGACCTAAACCAAGATGGTAATTTTGATGATGCTGGTGAGAAAGTATTGGTAACAACTGCAAAGAAATCTCCGTGGACAGGAAGTATTGCAATACCTGCTACTGCAAAAATAGGACAAACAAGAATGAGAGTACGTCTTCACGATTCTAAAAGCACACCAAACACTACACCTTGCGGAACATCCGGTTATGGACAGGTAGAAGATTATACTCTGAACGTTGGTCAGCTAGCCGTTTCTGATGTTAAGAAAAACTCGGTAAATGTGTATCCTAACCCAGCAAAAGATATCATTAATATTTCTAATGTATCTTCAAAAGCTCAGTTCGAGATCTACTCTGTAGGTGGACAATTGGTAAACCAAGGAACAACAGATGGAAAAGTAAATGTTTCTAAGTTAACAAAAGGCGTTTACATCCTATCTGTAGAATCTAACGGAGAGAAATCTCAAACTAAATTCATCAAGAATTAATCAATAATTCTATCAATAGAAAACCCCGAATAATATTCGGGGTTTTGTTTTTTTATGAGATAAAATAATTTCTAATTAAGTTCATTAACAAAAGCATCAGTTGCAACTCGCAAACTTTCAAAATCAGAATTATTGTAAATAATATAATCCGCCAGTTTGATCTTTTCTTTTTCCGGCATTTGCTTCTGTACAACAGCTTCTACTTCACGATAAGTTTTATCATCTCTATCCATTGTCCTTTTTATTCTGAGGTTGTCATCCGCTGTAATCAAAAGAGATTTGTAGCAATCCTTGTGCAGTTGCAATTCAAATAAAAGCGCGGTTTCCTTGAAAACAAATGGACTTTTTTGCTTTTTAACCCAAGTTATAAAATCGATTCTGACAGCAGGGTGAATAAGGTGATTCAGCTGCTCCAGCAAACCTGAATCATTGAATACTTTTTCCGCAACATATTTCCTGTTGTAAACATCATTAATGTAGGATTCGCTCCCTAAAAGTTTTTTTATTTGATCTTTCAGTTCAGTATCTTTGTTAACAATATTCTTTGCTTCATCATCGGAATAATAAACGGGAAAACCTTTTTCCTCTAATAATTTTGCGACTGTTGTTTTTCCGGAGCCAATCCCACCTGTTAATCCAATAATCTTGGGTATGGGAATGTCTTCTTCCTGATTCTGATTTATATCTTGTATTTCCATAATTTATTTAATATCCAAAAACTTCATTAAAACTAAAAGTCTGGTCTAATTTCACTCCTCTTTCTGTCATTTTCAAACTTGCCAATTCGTTATGCGCATCGTGCTCAAAAAACAAAAGATAATCATTATCCACACATTGCTTTAAAAACTTTCCTTTCTCTTCCAAGGTAAGCAATGGTCTGGTATCATAACCCATTACATAAACCTGCGGAATATGTCCTGCTGTCGGAATCAAATCTGCTGCAAAAACAATTGTTTTTTCCTGATACTGAAGAACAGGCAACATTTGTTTTTCCGTATGTCCATCTACAAAAATGACATCCATTTTCAAATCGGGAGCAAATCCATAATTACCGGTTATTGGCAATGGTAAATAGTTGAGTTGTCCGCTTTCTTCCAAAGGCAAAATATTCTCTCTCAGGAAACTTGCTTTTTCCCTAGGATTAGGTTCGGTTGCCCATTTCCAGTGATTTTCATTGGTCCAGAAATGCGCATTTTTAAACGCTGACCTGTAACCGGATTTATCATCATTCCACTCTACTGCGCCACCACAATGATCAAAGTGAAGATGGGTGAGAAAAACGTCTGTTATATCCTCTTTTACAAACCCGAACTTCTTAAGATTTTTATCCAAAGAATCATCGCCCCAAAGGGAATAATGCCCAAAAAATTTTTCATCCTGCTTGTTACCAAGTCCGCAATCTATCAATATTAATTTTTTGCCATCTTCCACCAAAAGTGAACGTGTTCCCAATTCGATGAGATTTCTTTCATCGGCAGGATTGGTTTTTTCCCAAAGTGTTTTTGGAACTACGCCAAACATAGCGCCTCCATCAAGTTTGAATTTTCCGCATTGTATTGGATATAGCTTCATATAAGTTTTGTTTTGTTACTAATATAAGAATTATAGTCGAATTGCCAACATCGAATTGCCGCAGCCCGACCTGAGTGGAGCTCTTTTTCCGGAAGTGCGAACCAGAGTTATCTTTAATTGGTCTTAGGTTTTTCGCAATTCCGGAAAAAAGCGGGAACGGAGGGCGGAATTAGCTGCCCAAATTAAAATAATTCTCCAGGATTTTTTGGTCTGGAAATCCCCAGATGCTTGTAAGCTTTTTCCGTCACTTCCCTACCTCGTGGAGTTCTAATAATAAAACCTTCCTGAATCAAAAACGGCTCATAGACCTCTTCCAGGGTTTCCGGATTTTCACCTATGGAGGTTGCGAGAGCAGAAATACCAACGGGTTTTCCCCTGAAATTTTCGATCATTACACGCATTATTTTATTGTCCATATCATCCAGTCCAAACTCATCTACGTTCAGAGAATCCAACGCATATTTTGTGATGTTGATTTCGATTTCGCCATTACCTTTGATTTCGGCAAAATCTCGGACTCTTCTTAACAATGCATTCGCAATTCTAGGCGTTCCTCTACTTCTTCTTGCAATTTCCAGCGCAGCATCTTCATAGATTGGAACGCCTAGAACCCTTGCGCTTCTTTCGATAATCATCCCGAGAAGCTCTATCGTATAGTATTCTAAACGGCTTTGGATTCCGAATCTCGCAAGCATCGGCTTGGTGAGCATCCCGCTTCTCGTAGTAGCGCCTATTAATGTAAACGGATTAAGGCCGATCTGAACACTTCTGGCATTGGGACCGGTTTCCAGCATAATGTCAATTTTATAATCTTCCATTGCAGAATAAAGATATTCTTCCACAATCGGGGACAGACGATGGATCTCATCTATAAAAAGGACATCATTTTCTTCCAAATTGGTGAGCAAGCCAGCCAAACTTCCCGGTTTATCCAGAACAGGGCCAGAAGTAATTTTGCAGTTCACGCCCAGCTCATTGGCAATGATGTGAGATAAGGTTGTTTTTCCTAATCCTGGCGGGCCGTGCAGAAGAACGTGATCTAAAGCACTTCCACGATTTTTTGCGGCTGCTACAAATACTTCCAAATTGTCCAAAGTTTTTCGCTGGCCTGCAAAATCACTGAAACTCTGTGGACGGATCTTTTCTTCCTGAATCAAATCGTCATCAGAATAATTGTCTTTATCGGGATGTAAAAAATCAGGCATTGGTTATAAGATTGATAAATGCTAC
>DLND01000119.1:365-3683 GCA_002476905.1 Flavobacteriales bacterium UBA7519 | reverse complement strand
GATTTTTCTAAATCACCGATGATTTTTTTGAGTTCCAATCTTTCTTCGTTAGTCATTTTCCTCTGTACGAAGCCGCCTTTATCTAATTGTGGGAAAATATTATAATATTCATAAGTTTTCAGCCAGAATAATGGTATTGCCGGAAATGGTGCCTGCTCAATCAATTTTTTTGTCGCATTGAACTTTAGATTTCCGAGTTGGTAAGATTTATAATTTTCTTTATGAAACTCTACTGGTCTGATGAGTTGTGAGGAGGTAAACCCCGACATCCATTTTCCCAAATGAAATCTCTGTTTCACAAAATCTGGAAAGGTAAAAACCACAGCGGTCAAAACTGACAAAAACACAGCTGTGAAAATAGTTTTCTCATAACTAATATCCTTGACCAAAACAAAAATGGTAACTAAATATACATCAATAAAAAACCGATACTGAGCTGAAATGATAATAAGTAAAACAAATTTTACAATGATACTACCAAAGATTATTTTGTAAAGCAATCCCTTTTTTTTAACTGCGAAAACGCCTAAAACAATTAAACACAAAATAATGGCGATATTGAAGACCGATTTATAGCCCGAAGTAAACCAATGATAAATTTTTTCCCAGATATTAAATTCCGATATCTGCTGATAAGAATATGCCATATCATAGGACTTCATAAAGCCTATTTGAGAAGAATAAGTCAATATTTCCTTACTCGGCTTCCAAGCGAAATTGAGGTCTAATAATGATAATGGAAATACAGGAAATCCAAAGAGCCAGATATTTTTGATTGTAAACATCAAGCTGAAAATAAAAATTGGAATCAGCGATTTTAATTTAAAACTCCTGGAATGAAAACTTTCTAAAATAACCAAAATTGGTAACCAAAAAGAAATCGGTTTTATGCAAAAAGCGAATAGTGAGAGCGCCAGGACGAATGTGTTATTCCGCTTCTCCATAATCTCATTAAAAACGATCAATGTGAGAATAAACACCGGCAAATCCGGGCTAGGCTGCTTTATAAAAATCAGAAAAAAAGGAAAAAATAACAGAAAAAAAGGTCGCTTATTTTGGTAAATATAGATTAGAAAAAGGAATAAAACATAGGTATTAATCCTGAGATTAAAATCGATAAACGTAGAAAAACCTGACTGATAGATATGCCAGAAGGAAGTCTGCCCAAGAAGAAGATCAAGGTTTGATATTCCTTTTACAAACCCTATCTCCTTAAGATAATTTATGGTGGAGACATAATAAATATAATGGTCATACAGATAGGGTGAAGATGATCCCAAAAAAATAATCAGGATTACAAAAATCCAAAACCAGAAATCTAAATTTTTTCTGAATTCTAAAATCGTAATATCTTTCTCCTTAATAAACCATAAAACCCCGGACAAACCCAGCATAAAAAGTGTGATCTCTACTCTGTAATCCAATGGTACAAAAAAAGCACATAAAGTTTCGATAAAAATGATTCCCATCATTCCGTAAAGTGAAACTTGAAAAAAACCTATTTCTCTAGTTTTCAGCAATTTACTGATTATAAATCCAGTACCAAAATTGACAATGATAAGGAATATGATGGTTTTTAAGATAATAAACATAAAAAAGATTGCTTATAAAAATAAGCAATCTTTTCGTGTTAAAAATATATATATGAAGAAATTTAATCTACTTTTGAACCTGCCTGATTTTCTGTCCTCTGCCCTACCAATTGTATAACCTGTTGCACCACCGGCTATACCACCGATTACCGCACCTAGTCCTGGGTTTTTCTTAGAAATAATTGCTCCTGCAGCGGCACCACCTACTGTACCAATCACAGTACCTTTTGCCGCACTACTCCAGCCTTTTTTCTGTGTTGCTGTAGTTCCAGTGGAAGAAGAAGTTCCTGAAGAGCTGGATCCGGATGATGACGTTCCTGCATATGAACCCGAAGAACTTCTAGAGCTGTTTCTGTAAACTACGCGCTCTTTTACCTGCGTTTGTTTTTTTGCTTTCTCTTCGTTAACTTTATTTAAACTATCTTTTTGTTTTTCGAAGTTAATCTTTTCTTTTTCAATGGCTAGCTTTTGCTTTTCCAAATCTATCTGTCTAGCCTGATAATCCAGTTTCTGTTGCTCCAAAGATGTTGTCGTTTGCAGTTTTTCATCCTTATTACAAGCAGTTAATAATAATACTGAAACTGCTCCGGTTAAAAATAAGCTTTTCATAACATTTAATTTAATCACAAAACTGTGACGATTACAATTCAGACATTCCAATTATGATTCCAAAATTGATTCTCGATAGTTAAAATTTGTTAAAACAAAAAAAACCGGAATAAATCCGGTTTTAATATTTTGCAGTTATAATTTAAAAAAGATCTTTTCTGATAATGTTCTGAGAACGCTCCGGACCTACAGAAACAAGATAAACATTAATACCCAGATGCTCTTCTATAAATTCAATGTACTTTTTGGCATTGGCTGGAAGCTCGTCATAAGTTCTTGCATTGGATATATCTTCATCCCATCCATCCAATTCTTCATAAATAGGCTCGTAGTCATAAAGTTTAGTCGTAGAAGATGTAAAATAATCAATTATTTTTCCGTCTTCAGTTTTATATTTCGTAGCGATTTTAAGCGGATGAATTCCTGTTAGCACATCCAGCTTTGTGATTACAAGATTATTAATTCCGTTAATCATGCAAGCATGTTTCAAAGAAACAACATCCAGCCAGCCAGTTCTTCTAGGTCTTCCGGTAGTCGCTCCGAATTCGAAACCGATCTGTCTGATTTTCTCGCCAAGTTCGTTATCTAATTCTGTTGGAAAAGGACCATGTCCGACTCTCGTGGTATAAGCTTTTGCTACGCCTATCAGATTTTTCAACGCTGTAGGAGGTACACCTGCACCTGTACAAACACCACCTGTAGAAGGTGAAGAAGACGTCACATACGGATAAGTTCCGAAATCAATATCTAGCATCAATGCCTGTGCCCCTTCGAAAAGAATATTCTTTCCATCGGCAATAGCTTCATTGATTTCCAATTCTGTATCAACAATTCTATCCTTCAGTTTCTCTCCCAAAGCTAGAAACTCTTGATATATTTCCTCCTCATCTAAGCCCGGCTTTTCAAAATATTTCTCAAAAAGTGAATTCTTGACTTTCAGATTTTTTTTGATCTTTTCTCTCAATACAGCTGGATTAAGAAGATCAATCATTCTGATTCCAACTCGCGCGATTTTATCCTCATAGCACGGCCCGATGCCTTTTTTGGTGGTGCCAATCTGTGTTCCGCCGTGTTCTTCTTCCCTGTAAGTGTCCAACAAAATATGATAAGGCATAAT
>DLND01000119.1:0-181 GCA_002476905.1 Flavobacteriales bacterium UBA7519 | reverse complement strand
AAACGTGATCAGTTTTCAGTCCTTTGCTCTCTATCTGTTCTATTTCTTTTATAAATGCTTTGGGATTTACAACAACACCATTGGCGATGATACATTTACCTTTACACTGTAGAACTCCAGAAGGCAGCAGATGCAAAACAAATTTTTCATCACCAACATATACCGTGTGTCCGGCATTATC
>DLND01000198.1:15385-15691 GCA_002476905.1 Flavobacteriales bacterium UBA7519 | reverse complement strand
CTTTGAAGCTTGATAATACGCTTCGTTCTGCTCTTGCAGCTATGGTAATTGTATTGATTGAGGAAAATCAGGCGCACGATTGGCTGATTCCGATTGAGCGTGTGATTTGTGTTTGTATAGGTTGTTTTGTGGCGCTAATTATCACTTTTGTTTTTTCGAAATTCAAAAGGTACGGTCAAACTTTTTTGAAACATTGATAAAAGGTACAAAACCCATAGCCCCGATAGCAGTGACATCCTTTTTTGTTTTCTATTGCTAATGTTATTTTTATGGACTATCGTTCTGAAAACAAAAAAGATATAGCGG
>DLND01000198.1:8685-15311 GCA_002476905.1 Flavobacteriales bacterium UBA7519 | reverse complement strand
TAGCGGGATTAAGCTCCTAAATAAAAAACTCCCCAAAAATTGGAGAGTTTCTATAATATTAAGATCTTCGACAAGCTCAGGATGACAATTATTAGTATCTGTAATACTCAGGTTTGAAAGGTCCTTCAACAGAAACACCGATATAATCAGCTTGTTCCGGAGAAAGCGTTTCCAATTCTACGCTTAATTTCTTAAGGTGAAGAGCTGCTACTTTTTCGTCAAGATGTTTTGGCAACATATAAACTTCGTTTCCGTAAGCTTCTGAATTGTTCCAAAGTTCAATTTGAGCCAAAGTCTGGTTGGAGAAAGAGTTAGACATCACGAAAGAAGGGTGACCAGTAGCGCAACCAAGGTTTACCAATCTACCTTCAGCAAGAATGATAACTTCTTTACCTTCAATGGTGTAGATGTCAACCTGAGGTTTAACTTCAGATTTTGTGTGACCGTAGTTTTTGTTCAACCAAGCCATATCGATTTCGTTATCGAAGTGACCGATGTTACAAACAATCGCTTTATCTTTTAGTTTCAAGAAATGCTCAGCTCTTACGATGTTGAAGTTACCAGTCGTAGTGATTACGATATCTGCATTATCAACAACAGTATCCAATCTTTTCACTTCGTAACCATCCATCGCAGCTTGAAGCGCACAAATTGGGTCGATTTCAGTTACAGTAACGATAGAACCCGCTCCTCTGAACGATGCAGCAGTTCCTTTTCCTACGTCTCCGTAGCCGCAAACTACCACTCTTTTTCCAGCTAGCATTACGTCAGTCGCTCTTCTTACAGCATCTACCGCAGATTCTTTACATCCGTATTTGTTATCGAATTTAGACTTGGTAACCGAATCATTAACGTTGATTGCAGGAATTACCAAAGTTCCGTTTTTCATTCTTTCGTATAGTCTGTGAACACCAGTTGTGGTTTCTTCGGATAGACCTTTGATTCCGGCAGTCAGTTCAGGATATTTGTCAAAAACCATATTGGTTAAATCTCCACCATCATCAAGAATCATATTTAATGGTTTTCTGTCTTCGCCAAAGAAAATAGTCTGCTCAATACACCAATCGAATTCTTCTTCATTAAGACCTTTCCAAGCATAAACAGGAATTCCTGCAGCAGCAATGGCAGCAGCAGCGTGGTCCTGAGTTGAGAAAATATTACAAGAAGACCAAGTTACTTCAGCTCCTAAAGCAACCAAAGTCTCGATAAGAACTGCAGTTTGGATGGTCATATGCAGACATCCAGCGATTCTTGCGCCTTTCAAAGGTTGAGATGGTCCGTATTCTTCACGGATAGCCATCAAACCAGGCATTTCTGCTTCAGCCAAAGTAATTTCTTTTCTTCCCCATTCTGCTAGGGAAATGTCCTTCACTTTATAAGGAACGTATTGTGTTGTAGTTTCCATTTATTTTAGAAAATTTTTGCAAAAATACGACATATTTTTTTAAGTTTTTTTGAAGAATAGAACAATTTATAAATTCAATTAAAATATCGATAGGAGTGGGCCATAAAGCACTTAAAATTAGCAAACTCAATTGGTTTTACCCTGAAATTATTTACAAAAAAAAATGTCACCATTTCTTGGATTTCCCGATAATATAATAAATCTTCAAAATTTCAAAAAGTAAAATCCTTTCAAATAAACAAATGAAAGTAATTTAAGCTACCAAGAGGCGAGATCAAATAATAATAGCCAAAGTTAGATGTATCAAATTTTTAATATGCTTGATTGGTTTTTAAAAACAACACCCACCGAAAAAACGGTAGGTTAAAAAAAATATGAAGCTAAAATTATTTTTTGATTATTTTATTGGAGACTTTACTGGAACCATTATCTACCACTACTATATAATTACCTTTTGAAAATGAAGACATATTTATTGCTCCTTCTTTAATTCTATCGGATAATATTAATTTCCCATCCATTGCATAAATATTAATTGTAGCTTTTTCCGGGAAAAAAACTTTCAACTCATCATTAACAATAGTATTCATTTTAATACCTTTTCTAAAAGTGTTGTCATCAATAGTCGATAAAGTTCCTGCTTCATAGGCATAAAAATCATCAAATCGAGCTAACGTAGCACTGCTTTCAACTTTTATTTGAACCCTTAAAACACCGGCCCCTCTTCCTGCAGGCATTGTTGCCGTATATTTTTTCCACGAATTTGACGAAGGCAAGCTTCTTCTAAAAGAATCTTGGATCGGACTGATGGTAGTATAAATAGGGTTGACTGTTGAACAGCATGACCCATAATAATAACTGAGTATGCTTGTATCCGTTCCGTCGCCTTCAGATTTATACCAAAATGAAATTGTATAACTCTTTCCTGCTGTTACATTTACGTATTGATAAAATGTAGCATATCCAGTTACAGCATTGTATGAAACTGATTTTGTTCCATCGTAAGCGTCTGTGTTTATTACTGTCGCAATGTTACTCGTGATTGGTCCATCATTCCAATTGGTGAAGTCATTTTCAAAACTTGGATTTATGAGGAGTTGTTGCGCCTGGAATGGCTCTAAATTTAGTAAAATCGTTAGACAAAAACTTGCGCTTTTAACAATTTTTTTTTAGGGAGGGAGTAGAAGTTGTTTTCATAAAAATAGGAATTTTAAATTTAGTTAAAGGTATTTCGGTTTTTCAATTTTCATATCCCCTGAATTGAGTATTTTTCAATTTTATTTAGTAATTTTTTACGGTTTAAATCATTAAAAACTATGATATTTTTAGATTGAAACCATAAAATATTATATATTTGTACCATGATAAAGCGTGAAATTGAACCAAAAATACTGCAAGATTGGAATTCTAAAAAAGCAATTGTGCTCTTAGGACCACGACAAGTTGGTAAAACTACCTTGATTAATGATTTGGTAAAGGAGCATTCTGTATTAAAATTAAATGGAGATGATCCGCAAACTAGAATTCAACTTTCCAATGTAGATTTTAATTTTCTTAAAAATTTAGTTTCAGATTATGAAGTGGTTTTTATTGATGAAGCGCAACGTATTGAAAATATTGGTCTTGCTGTGAAAATGCTTGTGGATGCAAATCTCGGTAAGCAAATTATCGTTACGGGCTCTTCTTCATTAGATTTAGCAAATAAAATAAATGAACCATTAACGGGAAGAAAATGGGAGCATCAACTGTTTCCTTTGTCTTGGCAAGAAGTTCGGAATGAATATACTTTTGCAGGAGCAATTCAGCGTTTAGAAGAGTTTTTAATCTATGGAATGTATCCAGAAGTTGTTACCAGTTCGCAGAAAAGAAAAGTTCTACTTCAACTTGCTGGAAGTTATTTGTATAAGGACATTTTGGAATTGGTCAACATCAAAATGCCCGATTTATTGATGAAGTTGCTACATGCGTTGGCTCTGCAACTCGGAAATGAAGTTTCGTATAATGAACTTTCAAAAATTTTAGGAGTTGATAGACAAACTGTGGTGAATTACATTGATTTGTTGGAAAAAGCATTCGTGATTTTCCGACTTTATCCTTATTCTACCAATCAAAGGAATGAAATTACCTCTAAACCAAAGGTTTATTTTTATGATAATGGAATTCGTAACGCGATTATCGGGCAATTTAATCCTTTAAAAAGTAGAATTGATGTTGGCGCTTTGTTTGAAAATTTTTTCGTCAGCGAAAAATTAAAACGGTTGAGTTACGACGATTTTTACGGGAAGATGCATTATTGGCGAAATACTCAGCAAGCAGAAATTGATTATTTGGAAATTTTGGAAAATAAAATCAATGCCTACGAAATAAAATACAGCCCGAAAGTGAAAGTAAATTTCACCAAATCTTTCACAGAAAAATATCATCCCGAAAACTGCTTTGTAGTAAATTCTAATAATTTCTGGGATTATTTATAACAAAAATGCTCCCGAAAAAAATTCCGAGAGCATCGCGTATAGAGAGAATAATGAATGTTTATTTCCAGCCGCCACCTAAGCTTTTGTAGATATTCACAACTGTGCTTAGTTGTCTCTCTTTAGCTTCGATGAGTTCCATTTTGGCGTCCAAGGCATCACGCTGATTCATCAGAACTTCCAGATAATCCGCTCGCATATTTCGGAATAATTGATTGGCAATATCGATTCCTTGGTCAAGCGCTTTTACTTCCTGAGACTTCATTTCATAATATTTATCGAGGTTTTTAATCGCCGACATTTGATTGGTAATCTCGAGATAAGCACTCAAAATGGTTTTGTCATATTCGTACAAAGCTTGGATTTGTCTTGCATCAGCTGATTTGAACTGCGCTTGAATCGCACTTTTGTTAATCAGCGGACCAGCCAATTCTCCAACCAAACTGTAAGCAATCGATTCCGGCATTTTTACCAAATATGAAGGATTAAAAGCTTCCAAACCTAGAGCTGCATTGATTTCCAGACTTGGATAGAATTCTTTTCTAGCCGCTTCCACATCCAATTTTGCAGATTGCAATTCCAATTCAGCTTGCTTAATATCAGGACGATTCGCCAATAACTGGGACGGAATTCCCGTATAAACTGTTTGCGGAACAATCGACATAAAGCTTTCCTTCGTTCTTACAATCGGTTGTGGGTAACGACCAAGCAAAGCATTGATTTGGTTTTCCTTTTCCGTGATTTGTTGCTTCAAATCATATTCCGCCGCATTGGATTTTGCCAATTCAGCCTCGAATTTTTTCACAGCCAACTCCGTTGCAGCCATTGCCTGTTTTTGGATTTTAGCTACTTCAAGCGCTTTTTTCTGCAAATCTATATATTGATGAATAATATCCAATTGATTATCAAGAGATAGTAATTCATAATAATTATCAGCAACTTCAGCAATCAAGCTTGACAGAACAAAATTCTTTCCTTCAACTGTTGACAGATAATGGGCGACAGCAGCTTGTTTTTCAGTTCTCAGTTTATGCCAGATATCAACTTCCCAGTTCGCAACCAAACCGCCTTCAAAGTTTCCTAAATTTTCTGGAACTTCTTTTCCATCCGTTATTTCTGTGGAAGCATCACCAGCTCCTGTGCTCGTGTAACGACCCACTTTTTCTATTCCGGCTCCTAATCTTGCAGCAACTGTCGGACTGAGTTTTCCGTTTTTGTACATCACATCGCTTTTTGCGATTTCGATTTGTTGAAGCGTAATCATTAATTCCTGATTATTTTTTAAAGCTTCATCAATCAATTTCACGAGATTCGCGTCTGTGAAAAACTCTTTCCAAGGTGTGATTCCGGAATTATTTTCCGAAGCAGTCTGATTCTCAAAATTTTGAGGAATGGTTTCTTTGACTCTATCCTGAATTTTAGTCGCCATTGGTGCTTTACATCCAATCAATGCTAATGAAATGAATGCTGTTGCGACAATGTTTTTATGATTATGAAATAATTTAGTCATACCTTAATTTTTATAAATGTATCGTTGAGACAAACTGTTAATAGATTTTATTGGTTCGTTTTACAGAAGTTCCGTAGGAACGACCTGTTTTCGTAATGTCTAAGTCCGCTCCTAAGGAGCTCAAATTCACAACTTGGTCTATTTCTATTAACAGTTTGCTTCTCCGAGACTTTATCATTTTTGTTTTTTAATTTTTATTGTTTTTACCTCTGGATTGATTGGATTATTTATCTTCAAATTTTCCATCGTGTTGGTAAGGTTCAGTTTTTTCTGTTAAAGGATTTTCTTCTTCATAGTAAGTCAGTTTGGACTTAGCAGCGATGTTGGCGAAAATGTAATACAATCCAGGAATTATCATCAATCCGAAAATAGTTCCGATGAGCATTCCTCCTGCAGCAGCCGTTCCAATGGTTCTGTTACCTACAGCTCCAGGTCCTGTTGCTAAAGCTAATGGAATCAATCCTGCAATAAATGCGAACGATGTCATCAAAATCGGACGGAATCTCAAAGATGCTCCTTGTAAAGCCGCTTCTTTTGTAGAAAGTCCTTCTTCTGCTTTTTTCTGCACAGCAAATTCGACAATTAATACAGCGTTCTTTCCGAGTAATCCGATGAGCATTACCATTGCAACTTGTGCATAGATGTTATTCTCTAATCCGAAAAGTGAAAGACATAAAAACGCTCCGAAAATCCCCGTTGGTAATGACAAAATAATTGGCAACGGTAAAATGAAACTTTCGTACTGAGCAGAAAGAATCAGATAAACAAATCCAAGACAAACCAAGAAGATGTAAATCGCTTCGTTACCTCTGGAAACTTCGTCTTTAGAAATACCAGCCCAATCGATTCCGAAACCTCTTGGCAAAGTTTTATCAGCAACTTCCTGAATGGCTTTAATGGCATCTCCTGAACTATATCCCGGAGCCGGCGTTCCACTCACCTCGGCAGAGTTATACATGTTATGTCTCGTGATTTCTGACAATCCATAAACTTTTTCAAGATGCATAAAATCTGAATAAGGAACCATTTGGTCTTTATCATTTTTGACATACAATTTCAACAAATCGCTTGGCAACGCACGATATTGTGGACCAGCCTGAACAATCACTTTATAAGGTCTGTCGAATCGGATGAAACTTGTTTCGTAATTGGAACCAATCAAAGTTGAAAGATTGTCCATTGCCTTTTCGATTGTCACCCCTTTTTGTTCTGCTAAATCATTATCAACTTTCAACATATA
>DLND01000198.1:0-8596 GCA_002476905.1 Flavobacteriales bacterium UBA7519 | reverse complement strand
GTTTTCAACATATACTGAGGGAAACTCGCAGAATAGAATGTGAAAGCAGAACCCAGTTCCGGACGTTTTTTCAATTCTTTTACAAAATCATTGCTGACTTGTTCCATCTTATGATAATCACCACTTCCGGCTTTATCCAAAAGTCTTAATTCAAAACCTCCTGCAGCTCCATAACCGGGAATTGACGGTGGTTGGAAGAATTCGATGTTTGCTCCGGGAATTTCTTTGGCTTTTTGTTCCAATTGTTCGATGATTTCCGTAGCTGACTCTTTTCTTTCGTCCCAATTTTTAAGGTTAATCAAACAAGTTCCGGAGTTAGAACCCGTTCCTTCTGTCAAAATCTCATAACCTGCCAAAGATGAAACAGACGAAACACCATCAATATCTTCAGACGCTTTTTGAAGCTGTAATGCAATTTGATTCGTTCTTTCCAATGTTGAACCCGGAGGCGTTTGAATAATCGCATAAATCATCCCTTGGTCTTCACTTGGAATGAATCCGGAAGGCAATTTGTTACTCAAGAAAAATGTTCCGATACAGAAAAGAACCAATAATGGAAGCGTTACCATTTTTCTTGTAACAACTTTAGTTAATAAGTTGTGATATTTTCCGGCTCCAATTGTAAACAAATTATTGAAACCATCCAAAAATCTTGTGATTGGTGTTTTCTTTTTCTCTTTTCCGTGATTGTTTTTCAGAATGATTGCACATAAAGCCGGTGTTAATGTCAAAGCCACAACTCCTGATAGTATGATTGATGAAACCATAGTAATCGAAAACTGACGATAGAAAACTCCAACCGGACCGGACATAAATGCAACCGGAATGAAAACCGAAGCCATTACTAAAGTGATTGCGATAATCGCACCGCTGATTTCGTGCATTGCTTCTTCAGTTGCCTTGAGTGGCGAGAGATGTTTCTCTTCCATCTTGGCGTGGACGGCTTCTATCACGACAATCGCATCATCGACGACAATACCAATTGCCATTACCAAAGCAAAAAGTGAAATCAAGTTCAATGTAATCCCAAAGGCGGACATTATTGCAAATGTTCCTATTAATGAAACCGGAACTGCAATTGTTGGAATCAATGTTGAACGCCAGTCTCCTAAGAATAGGAAAACCACGATTGCTACTAATATAAACGCTTCAAATAATGTATGAACAACTTTTTCAATTGATGCATCCAGGAATCTTGAAACGTCATAACTGATTTCGTAATGCATTCCTTTTGGGAAGGTTTTTTGCAAATCAGACATTAATATTTTTACATTCTTGATAACGTCACTTGCATTAGAACCATAAGATTGTTTCAAAGTAATTGCGGCAGACGGTTTTCCATTCAAAGTAGAGTAGATGTCATACATTGACGAACCGAATTCTATATCCGCCACATCTTTTAGTCTTACAAATTCGCCATCAGTTTTAGCTTTCAGAATGATATTTCCATAGTCTTTTTCATTATTGAAACGACCTGGATATTTCAAAATATATTCGAATGACTGAGAACGTTTTCCGGAACTTTCACCTGTTTTTCCTGGAGAAGCTTCTAAGCTTTGAGCATTCAAAGATTCCATCACTTCGTCAGCAGAAATTCCGTAAGCTGTCATTCTATCAGGTTTCAACCAAATACGCATTGCATATTCACGAGTACCTAAAATGTCGGCAAAACCAACTCCACTTACCCTTCTCAATTCTGACATTACATTAATATCCGCATAGTTGAAAAGGAATTTTTGGTCCGCTTTCGGGTCATCACTGTAAAGGTTGATATACATTAGCATATTAGGTTCTTCACGAGTGATTTTCACCCCTTCACGAACTACCAACGGCGGCAACTTATTAACAACAGACGACACACGGTTTTGAACGTTAACAGCTGCAACATTCGGGTCGGTTCCCAAATCGAAAACTACTTGGATGGAACATTCTCCGTCGTTTCCGGCATCAGAAGTCATATATTTCATTCCTGGAACACCATTTAGTCCACGTTCCAACGGAATTACGACAGATTTAATAAGCAATTCGTTATTAGCTCCAGGATATTCCGCAGTGATGTTCACTTTTGGCGGAGAAATAGCAGGGAATTGTGTGATAGGAAGTTTTACCAAAGACAAGACTCCCATAAATACGATAATCAAAGAGATTACGATAGACAGAACTGGTCTGCGAATGAATTTCTTAAACATAATTTTTGAAATTATTAATTGTCAATTATTAATTATTAATGAGAAGCAGTGTTACCCTTAACAATTAATCATTAACCATTATGTTAGTTGGCTTGTAATTTTAATGAGCTCAAGACTTTTTTCGGATCTTGGAATTTGGTTTCCACTTTCTGGTCGTCTTTTACTTTTTGAACACCTTCTAACAAGATTTTGTCATCAGGATTAAGTCCTTCGGAAACAACGTAAATGTCGGGAAGTTCGTAAGCCACCTTTATATTTTTTGATCTGGCAACGCCGTCTTTTCCAACCACAAAAACATATTTCTGATCCTGGATTTCGTAAGTCGCTTTTTGAGGAATGATCAAGGCATTTTTAAGAGGAAGCGTCATTTGGATTTTTCCTGTTTCTCCATTTCTTAATAATTGATTTGAATTCGGGAATTTTGCTCGGAAAGCGATATTTCCAGTTTCACTGTCAAATTCACCTTCAATAGTTTGGATGATTCCTTTATTTGGGAAAGTTTCTCCATTCGCCATTATCAAAGAAACCTGATTGTTTCCACGTTCTGCAGAATGCGTCTGATAATTAAGATATTCTGGTTCAGAAACATTGAAGTAAGCGAAAATTCCACCGTTGTCGGAAAGGCTTGTCAAAAGATCGCCTTCATCTACCAAACTTCCCAATTTAAGAGGAAGACGGTCGATAATTCCTGAGAAAGGTGCTCTAATTGTAGTGAAAGATAAATGTGTTTGGGCTAAGTTCAATTCAGCTTTTGCAGCGTCTAATTTAGCTTTAGCCATTCTTTTTTCATTAATGGAAACCACATTGCTCTTTGCCAAAGTACTTGCATTCTGTAATTCAATTTCAGCCTGTGCCACTTCTGCTTTAGCTTTCAAAACATCAGCCTGATAAAGTTGTGGCATAATTCTGAATAAAACTTGTCCAGCTTGTACGTGCTGACCTTCATCAACATATATTTTTTCTAAGAATCCTTTTTCCTGAGCTCGGATTTCGATATTCCTTTCGGATCGGATCTGGGAAACAAATTCTTTGTTAATTACGGTGTCCATTTGTACCGGAGACGTTGTTGGGTAAACGACAGATTCTTCTTTTTCTTCTTTCTTGTCTTTGCAGCTTGTAATCATCAGTAATGTGCTGAAAATAAGAGTAAGTGTGACTCTTTTGTTCATAATCTTATATTTTTTTAAAGGAATTAACGAACCGTGCGGTTTCATTTTAAAAAATTTTTTTTTGATTGTGTGTTGAAAGAATAATCGTTTTAAAACTGGACTTTAGAATCTAATTTTAGAATTAAAATCGTAGCAATTGATTATTCGAAATATTGAATAGGGAAGTTTTCAAAAACAACTGAGAATCTTACCACTTTTGTATAAGGGTAATTCTGTTTTCGAAAAAGTAAATTTTAAATTCGGATAGAATGCAACAGAATAAATCTTTTGACCGAACTCAGGATGATTTCCTGCTCGTTAAAAAAAAGCTTTTTGCGTCTGAAAAATAAGTGTAAAAGATAACCAAACCCGAATGTCGCTACAATAGCCACAAAGTTGAGAGCATCAGTAAAGTTCAAGTTAGTTTCTTCAGGAGAATCTAAAGAATCATTAATTTGTTGAAATGATGTTTTCTCTAATGAATGATTTTTATGATGTTTTTTAGCAAAAGGAAGAATTTGCAACAATACATTTTGAGTTCCAAAATCCTGTTGGAAATCAAGGGTTTGCTTGTTTTCTGCTGTAAATAGCAGAAATACAAACATTAGAATATATACGATTGCGTTTTTCATTTTGATACTGCAAATTTACATCACATAATTGTTAAAATAATCTTAAAGCTTCTTTTTTAAGGCATTTTTAAGTTCTGCGATTCAGATTTGTGATTTTGGAAGTCGTCTTTTTTTATTAATTTTAAGCATTCAAAAAAAATAATAGATGCCACTCTATAAAGATCTTTCTGATGATGTTACTAAAATTCTGATTTGGGAATTTGATGAAAATGAAGAATTGGATTCTGATCTTTTACTGGAACCAGAAAATCAAGCTAAAATTCTTGGCTATCATCCGAACAAAATCTCGGAGTTTTTGATGGTTAGGAAAATGCTGAAAGTATTACTCCCTAATCACAAAATTCTTTATAGAGAAAATGGTGAACCTTATCTTTTTCCGCAGGATTTTCATATTTCAATCAGTCATTCTTATCCGTTGGCGGCTTTGGCTATTTCTAAAAAGCGAGTGGGAATAGACCTGGAAAAACGTAAAGAAAAAATCAAAAAAATTCGGCATAAGTTTATTCTTCACGAAGATTCTTATATTGATAATTCTGAGGAAGTTGATTTTTTAACGGCAATCTGGTGTGTGAAAGAAGCGCTTTACAAAATCCATCACAGCAAACATTGGTCTCTGAAAAAGCATTACGATGTTTTGCCTTTTGAATTGCAGAAAGAATTTACGGTAAAAAGCAGAGTTTATGATTTGGAGAATGAAGATTTTTACACCGCCAAAATCAATTTCTTCGACAATTATTGTTTCGCAGTTGTGGATTGATGAATCAAATATTCTTCAATAATTTTCCGCTGATCTTTTGCAACATCATAGATCAATTCTAGTAATTCTTTGATGTTTTTTATTTCTGTCAAATGGCTGATGCCAAATTTTCGTTCGTCAGAAATCACCTGATTTTCCAATTCGGCTTTTCTTTTTTCTAATAAATCAAAAACTTGATCTTCTGGTTTTATGTGACTTTCGGAACGTATTTGTTCATCCAGATCTTGTTGACAGAGTAGGGATGATGTTCGTAATAATTCTGCAGAGATTTTGATTTTCCAATTTTGAAAATCGATTTCGGGAAACTCGTGACCAGATTTGGCGTATTGGGAAAGCGATGCTGTGTAAGCTGTAATCAAATGTGTTGTGGTCACAAACTGGTGAACGGTTTCTAGCTTTCTTTGCTGATTTTTGGGGTCAGAAATCATCCTTTGAAAGTTATCGGAAAGATTTGCAAGGTTGATAATGGCACTCTTTCTTTTCAGACGAAAATCTTCATCATTCAAATCTTTTTTCAGAAAATGATCCATCACCAGACAGAAATAATCCAGGTTGCTTTTGGAGGATTTTTTCATCAAATCCAGATTCTGAGTATGTTCCCAAACCGGTAAAACGAAATAAGCCACCAAAAATGTAATGACGCCGCCAATGATGGTATCAATAAGCCTATCTTTGAAAATCAGATTAACATTTCCCGGGTTCAGAAAGTTGAATGACAGAAATATATAAATCGTCATAAATAAAACGGCCCAGGAATAACTGGATTTCAACAGACTGAAACATAAAATCATACTTAAGAGTAGGATTACTAGCAAGGCCGTTGGTTCCTGGATAAAATATAATAGAATGTAAGCTATTACTGCGCCGGCTGCAGTACCGTATAGCCGGAGAAGATTTCTGTGTTTCGTAGTGGCGTAAGCTGGTTTTAGAATGGCAATAATGGTAATAAGTATCCAATAAGAATGACCTATTCCGAGGATTGAAAAGCGCGATACAATGTAGCCAAGAAGCAAGGCAACCGTCACTCTCACTGCATGACGAAAGTGACTGGAGTCTAAAGAAAAATTGGAAAGGAACACTTTTCGGTTCAGCTTTTCTTCTTTTGGGAGAAATTTGGAATAGTCCAATCCTGTGGAAAGACTCTTGGCGAGTTTCTGATCCTGAGAATTAACTTTAAAGATTGTTTTGACTTCATCGGTGATTTCGGTAATCCTCATCAGGATCTGGCGCATCATCATAAAGTCTTCTAATGTATCCGGAGAAAATTTCTTTGCTCGGTAATCAAAAAATTCATCGTAAATGTTCTTCAGCTCTTCGTCAAAATTAGTAATCTGCCTGAACTCCGCACCGCTCTGAAGAGAAATGCCCAAATTGGTAATCTCATCTGCCATAAGAAGTAGAAAATAATAGATTTTCTGAAGTAATGCGGAATCACCGAAGACAAGATTCATCCTTTTATAATCATTTTCAGAAGTCAGAAGCTTATCATATAGATCAATAGAGTTAAGAAACATTAGCATCAGAATCCTGCTTTGTGTTGTAGATTCATTGACGATCTGCCTTGTTTTAAAGACAATTTCCCTGGTGTCTTCCTGATGATTTTTGATTTTGATTTGCTGAGAAATAAGCTGATTAAGCAAAGCCTCATAATCAGGATTTTTAGAATAATATTTGGCTTTGATCCTGAGATAATCTGCTAGTTCCAGATAATTCTCACCAACAACCTGACTTGCCAGCTTGTAAGGCTGAAGCCTAGTGACAATCATAAAAACTACAAAAAACCACAGACAACCGAGGAAAAATATAAATGAACTTTTGAAGATATCATTTCCGGTGAGATGTCCGTCTATAAAAATACTCAGAACGACTAATGCAATGGAACCGAATACCGCGAGCCTGAGACCATAGACACCGATCATAGAAAAGAAAAACCCGAAAATGATAATTTCCAAATATACAGCCACCGGAAAATCTTTTACGAGGCTTGCAATAAGTGCAATTAGAAAAAAAGTGACCACAGAAATAAGGAGTGTATTTCTTCGCCTGATAAAAGGTCCTGGCTGATCGGTCAAACCCACGAAACTGGTTCCGAGCGGGAATAGGAAAAATTCTTTTAGCAAGCCTAGCTGTGCCAGAATAATACTGGGAATCACAACAGCCAGAGCAATTCTAACTCCGGAATATATATATTGGCTGGTTAAGAATTTTTTGAGTTCGGAACTGTAGTTCATAGTACAAATTTAGAAATAAAAAAGCCTCTTCCGAAAAAGAGGCGTTTTAAAATATAGTTAATAATAAATCAAAAGTTAATAATCTGTAGCATTATAAGTCTCGCTTCCGATGTTCCAAGTCAATCCAAATCTCAGCGTATTGTCAAGAGCCGTATTGATCTTCGAAGTATTGATAAGATATGAAAGATCCAGACCAAAAGATGCGTATTTGAATCCTACACCTACCGTGGCATATTGTCTTGCACCCTGCTCAGGAGATTCTGCAAAGTACCCTGTTCTGATTGCAAATGTGTCATCATAAGAATATTCTGCTGCCCCACTGAACATTATACTTTTTTTGTTACTGAATGATTTGCCGATACCTTCAATCGGGCCAACATTTGGAATTAACTGTGTTTCACTATCCGGTGCGGGAACTAGGATTTTAGACGCTTCACCACTAAGGCTGAAACGGTTCATGTCATCAATCAACAAATCGTAACCGATACCTAATCTTGCCATAGTAGGTAGGTAAGATCTTGAATTTTCATCGCCTGTATAATCTAACTTCGGACCGATATTTTGTACCGCCCAACCGGCTTTCACACGTCCTTCGTATCCACTGATACTCTCGTGTTTAGGAGAAACAAAATATCCAGATACATCTACTGCAAAAGTATTGGCTGCTTTGAAGTTACTGTCTGAATTAAAACTCCCGAAATCTGAACGGATAAATCTACCAGTTACTGCCATAGAGTAGGTGTCTGATAATTTTAAACCATAAGCAAGATCTATAGAGAATTCATTAGGTTTTACGGTACCATTGTCTATAATTGTTCCGGCTTTTATATCCGTCAGTGAAACTTCGCCCATATTGAAATAATATAAACTCGCACTTAGAGTAGATCGCTCATCATCTCCCAGAAATGTATAGAAAGATCCGTATAATAGGAAAACATCGTTTGTAAGCTTACTCATATATGGAGTGTAGTTAACTCCAACTCCCGAAGATACTTTTGCAAAAGGATATTTTGCGGCATTCCAGAATTGAGAAAAAACATCAGTAGACGTCACCACACCCTGATCTCCCATCCCGCCAGCTCTAGCGTCTGGAGATATTCTAAGAAACGGGGCACCTGTTAAAACAGTATTGTTACTCTGAGAGAAAGCAAAAGCACTAACGCCAATTCCTAATCCTAAAAATAATTTTGTTAAATTCATTTTTTTTCGTTTAAGGTAAAGTTTACCAATATATTTATTTTTTATTTTAATAAAACCATTTTCTCAACTGCAGTAGCGCCACCTGAACACTTTTCCTGGTTTTGACTTCTTGCAAATATCTTAAAAATATATGTGCCTTTAGCTACTGTATCTCCAAAATCATCTTTTCCGTCCCATTCAATTGCCTGTCTTGGTGTTCTGAAACCCTGAAGGAAATTTTCCGCAGCCACAGTTGTTGATAATGTTCTTACTATTTTACCGGTGATTGTATAGATCTGAACATTAACATCCAAAACATCATCGCAATTGTGTTCAAACTGAATATACGTTTTATTTGTAAAAGGATTTGGCCAGTTCAAAAGTCTATTAACTATCAATTTTTTTTCTGATTCGTCTTTTACTACAAAATTTAACGTAGAGGTTGTAGAATTATTGTTGA
>DLND01000149.1 GCA_002476905.1 Flavobacteriales bacterium UBA7519 | reverse complement strand
TGGGAATTGCTCTTTCTGTAGCTGTCTTACAGGGATGCAAGAAAGACAATACTGATGATGAAGAGGTTGTACAGCTTACTGTAGATGAGCAAAAAGAATATGACGATGCTGCTGCTCTAGATTTTCTGAATAAGCATTATTTAGATAGCAAAGGCGTAATCACCGCTTTTGATGATACCACAGACACTGATAACAATGAAAAAAAATTAGCGGATTATAATTACGTTAAGTTGCCATCCGGTGTAATCTATATTGTGAGACCTGGCGCACAGCCAAACCCCGGAAAAGATGTAGCAAGTAATGATGTAATTAGTTTTTTTAACATTACTAAAACATATAGTGCTACAAAAACTAATGACAAAATAAGCTTTAGTGATGAAGCTACCTTTATTAATAATGTTGCTAATACTGGCGTTCCAAGCGTAGACCCAGCTTATTACTATGTAAAATCATCTGTTATTAAAGCGTATAATACTGCAAATAGCACCACCGTAGAACGTAACTTTTATGAAATTGAAGGATTGCAGGAAGCACTGAAGTATTTTAAATCTTTTGACAACCTTGATATAGCCGAAGATTATAATATGCAGGGTGTTATTATAGTACCATCAAGAGCAGCATTTGCGAGAGATAATTCAATCTATGGAACTGTTTATCAAAACAGAAGTTTTGTTTTCAACTTTCAGCTTTATAATACAAGAACTAGATTGCCAAAAGAAGACTAATTTGGTATTCTTCTAGATAAAAAAACCGCAAATCCTATTTTGCGGTTTTTTTATTTTTGGTATTTGTTTAAATCTTAGCCAAAAAATCCTCAAATTGCATCTCTTTAATAGAAACATTACCTTCTTCTGTTATCTTATCTAAGAAGATTTCTTCAATTTGGTTCACGGATTTTTCATCAAACGGTTTAACTACCCTCACGTAGTTTTCCGTGAAACCGTACATCATTCCGTTTTTGTTTTCATGTTCCCAAAGAACAGGAAGTTTATTCCCTAGCTGTGATCTGTAGAATTCCATTTTCTTTTTCTCGGAAAGGATTCTCAGCATTTTGTTACGTCTTTTTCTTTCTGGGATTGGAACAGCTCCTTGCATATCGGCAGCTTCCGTATTTTCTCTTTCAGAATATGTAAAAACGTGAAGATAACTGATTGGTAAATCATTCAGAAAGTTATATGTTTCCAAAAACAATTCTTCTGTTTCGCCAGGAAATCCAACGATAACATCAACACCAATTGCCGCATGCGACATTACTTCGCGGATTTTATTAACCCTATTAAAATATAATCTGGTTAAATATCTGCGTTTCATTTTTTTCAGTAATTCATCACTTCCAGACTGAAGCGGAATATGAAAATGTGGCACAAAAGTTCTGCTTTTGGCAACCAAATCGATACTTTCGTCTTTCAAAAGATTGGGTTCGATGGACGAAATCCGAATTCTTTCAATACCCTCCACTTTATCCAGCTCGGAAATCAGATCCAGAAAAGTATGTTGGTGCTTTTTATTCCCGAATTCGCCTTTTCCGTAATCACCTATATTAACACCTGTAAGAACGATTTCCTTTATATCTTTCGCAGCAATTTCTTTCGCATTATTTATGACATTTTCAATTGTATCAGAACGAGAAATTCCTCTTGCTAAGGGGATTGTGCAATAAGTACATTTATAATCGCAACCATCCTGAACCTTCAGAAAAGCTCTGGTTCTGTCGCCTATAGAATAGGATCCGACGAAAAAATCCGTCTCATCAATTTCGCAGGAATGGACTTGTCCGTAACTCTCAGATTTCTCCAAATCATCCAAATAACTCAGGATATTAAACTTTTCCTTTGCTCCCAAGACGAGATCCACACCTTCAATGGCTGATATTTCTTCCGGTTTCAGCTGGGCATAGCAACCTATAATGGCCACCAGACCATCCGGATTCGCTTTTGCAGCACGTTTTACATGTAGCTTGCATTCCTTATCTGCATTCTCTGTCACGGAACATGTGTTGATAATATAAACCTGTGCGGGTTCATCAAAATTAACTTTCTGGTAACCCGCATCGGTCAGTTGTCTTGCAATAGTAGACGTTTCTGCAAAGTTCAGCTTGCAGCCAAGTGTATGAAAAGCAACTGTTTTCGGTTGTATATTGACTTTTGACATAAGGTTGCAAAGTTATTAATAAAATTGCAACCATTCAAAATGATGACTTTTTTACAAAAAAAATCCGGAAGTAACCGGATTTAATTATGTTGATATATTTTGTTTTGGAAAGGTCACTCCAGCATTTCTATGCTTCGGAAAAACCAACTACTAGTGGATGATTTCCGCTTATAATTTTATCATACAAATTGGAAATGATTTTAGCTTTTGTATCCTCATACATCACATTCAAAAATTTCCTCTAAAATATTAAAGTTTTTTTTTTCTAACAATATTATTCATCTGACTTAGGTACTTCTACTGCAACTTCATAAACTTTGGTATGCATCAAGTATTTAGACCTTTCGCGAGACGTTACGTTCTGTACTTCTCCTTTGTATAAAACAATAACAGCATCTTCTTTGATCAGCGGATCCGAATCGGAAAAATATTTTTCATCCGGACTTTTCTCAGTAACTTCATTTTGTCGTTCTTTTAGGTTATCTGCAACTTCCTGAAATCCTTCATCCGATGAATGCAATATCTTGTAATCCGGTCCGGCAAAGGCCTTATAATATTTGTTTTCTGCTATCAAATTCTGCGAACTGTCTTCTACTGGATTATCATTGCCGTCCAAAAAACCTACTTCCAGTAATCTTCCGTTTCTTTCTTCTGCAAATTGTCTTGCTTCTGCAACTGATTTAAAACCAGTGTATAAGTTTGTTTTATCAAACTCATATCTCACGAGCCTTTCTACAATATTTTCTTTTTCCATAATTTATTTAGATTTAATGATGTCTTTTGCCCTTCTGATGGTAATTTACCTGTCTACGATTAAAATTCTTATGGTTAAATTTTGAATTAATTTGAGAATCTATATGATGGTGAGCCTGAGAAAGAAGCTCAGGCGTGTCAAAATGTAGTTTCTTGCCATTCTGGAAAATCTCACCTTCTGAGTTTCTGTACATCTCATTTTCTTGATAAGTATTTCCGTCCGGTGCTTTGTAAGTTTGCGACCTGCTTTTTATAGCTTTTCTTATTATTCCTGCGACAATTAGCAAACTTCCGCCTGCAAGAAATCCTAAAGCTGTTTTTACACTAGATTTCATAATTAGATATTTTTTAATTGATTACCTTTCAACAAGGTTAAGATTATTTCAAACATTTTAGAAACGTTCTTTGTAGAAGTTTTAAAACAAAACGTCTGCCAAAATTATACTCGCTAAAAATGAAATCAGCCTTTTTTTCAAATCAATTTTAAAAATTAATAAGCATTATAATACAATTGTGACAATTTGTCATTTGTCTAATTATGTAATTGGAAATCAAACAATATCTATAAAAATACTTCATATAAAATGGAATGGAAGTTTAGTAGAAAAACTGTTAAAAGTACTTTTTTATTAAGAATTTTTTAAAAATGGTTAAACTTCGTTAAAAGTGTAACACTAATTTTTTAGTTCATACTAATTTAGCATTAAATTTGTCTAACAAAAATCTCAAATAAGAAATGAATATTAAAATGAAGAATACATTAAAAAAACTAATGCCTTTCGCATTAACAGGAGTAATCTCTGGAGCAACCGTTTTCGGAGCAAGTCATTATTTCACTAAAGAAAATAACGGAGAAGATTTCGAATACTTTACGAAAGCATCCAAGAATTCTGCTTTTGTAGGAATGGGATCTGCAGTTGGAGATGATTTTGTTAAGGCTTCCAAAATGACTGTTCCAGCAGTAGTAACTATTAAAAATTATCAGGACAGATCTGCACAGAGGATGCCGGATCAGGATATGTTCGACTTTTTCTTCGGAAATCCTTTTGGCGGCAACCAACAAAGACAGCAGCAGCCTCCTAAAAACATGCCTTCTGGTTTAGGTTCCGGAGTTATTATTTCACCAGACGGTTACATCATCTCTAATAATCACGTAGTAGCTGGTGCCAATAAGCTGGAAGTAGTTCTTAGTAACAAAAAATCATATATAGCAACCCTAGTTGGAACAGATCCCAATACGGATATTTCTCTTCTGAAAATTGAGGAAAAAGGATTGCCTTATCTCAATTTTGCCAATTCTGATATGGTAGAAGTGGGACAATGGGTGTTGGCAGTAGGAAACCCTCTTGGATTAAATTCCACAGTAACAGCCGGAATTGTTTCCGCAAAAGGAAGAAGTATTGATATTCTTAGCCAACAATCCAGAACTCCGATTGAAAGCTTCATCCAGACAGATGCGGCGATTAACCCTGGAAACAGTGGTGGTGCTTTGGTGAACGTGAATGGAGACTTGATTGGCATCAACACAGCCATTCAATCTAAAACCGGTTATTATGAAGGTTACGGATTTGCCGTTCCGTCCAACTTAGCAAGAAAAATTGTAGAAGACATCAAGAAATTTGGTCTTGTACAAAGAGGTTTCTTAGGAATAGTAAGTTTGGATCTTTCTAATGATATGCA
>DLND01000175.1:3674-4212 GCA_002476905.1 Flavobacteriales bacterium UBA7519 | reverse complement strand
ACCGAAATCGTTGGCGGAAAATTCCTTTCCGTTTGGTTAGTTGGTATTTTATGTTTGCTGCCGTCGCTTGTTTATTATTACACGGTTTATGTTTTAGGCGTTCCCGAAGGTAATATCGACGGAAGTATGACTTTCGGAAGTTATATTGGTTTGACTATTTTGATTGCCGCTTTTTCTGCAGTCGGGATTTTAGCATCATCTTTGTCATCGAACCAAATTATGGCATATCTATTGGGCGTTTTCCTTTGTTTCATTCTTTATTTTGGGATTGAGCAATTGGCAAGTTATAAATTATTGGGAGGCGCGGATTATGTATTACAAAATATCGGTTTTTATCAACATTTCTTAGCTTTTACAAGAGGTCAAATTGATACAAGAGACGTTTGCTATTTTCTTTTAATTATCGGTATTGCTTTGTTTTTTGCCACCAAGTTTGTTGAGAAGAAAAAATAAATTATTACAATATTTGTATTTGTCATTTCGTAGGAATCTAAATTTAGTTATTTGACAAATTTTATAGAGATTCCTACGGAATGAC
>DLND01000175.1:0-3480 GCA_002476905.1 Flavobacteriales bacterium UBA7519 | reverse complement strand
TAGAGATTCCTACGGAATGACAAAAAGAGAAAATTAAAATGAATAAAAAATATATACCACCTTTTATTGTATTAATTATCGTTTTACTGGGCGCATTTGGCGTTTTTTATAAACGTTTCGATTTGACCGCGGAAAAACGCTACACACTTTCTGATTCTACTATCAAAGTTTTGGAAAATGTGAAAAAACCTATGACGATTGAGGTTTATTTGGAAGGCGATTTTCCAGCTTCTTTCAAACAACTTTCGAACGAAACCAAATTTATGCTGGACGAGTTCCGAAAAATCAATCCAAAAATCGATTACAAATTCCGGGACCCGATTGCTGAGAAAGTTCCGCAGGACACGCTGAAAGCGATGGGAATGCAACCTTCTATTCTTCCGGATATGAAAGACGGAAAAATCTCCGAAATCGTGATGTTTCCTTATGCTGCCATCAAATATAATGGTTACGGAACTTCGGTTCCTTTGATTGTCCAGCAATCTGGAATTGATGCGGCGACTCAACTCAGCAAATCGATTGAAAACCTGGAATATAATTTTGCTTCCACTATCAAAGGAATGACGGAAGAAACGGCGAAGAATATTGGTTTCTTAGTCAATCAGCAGGAATTGAGTCCCGATGAATTCCGTGGATTTTTGGATTTGGCAATGGAGAATTACAATATTGGACCAATCATTCCGGAAAACAAAACCGAATTATCCTTGGCTGATGTTCCAAAACTGAAACAAATGGACGCTCTGGTCATTGCAAAACCAAGAAAAGCATTTACTGATAATGAAAAAGTGATTCTCGACCAATATATTATGAATGGCGGAAAAACACTTTGGATGATTGATGCTGTGAATGCTGAAATGGATACACTTTTCCAAGCTAAGAAAATTATGGCTTATCCGATTGACCTTAATCTGACGGATTTTATGTTCAATTATGGATTGAGAATTAATCCAGCTTTGGTAAAGGATATGAAAAAATCAGCGTTGGTAAGAATTGTTTCAGGAGAAGTCGCTGGCAATCCGCAGTACAGCAGTTTTCTTTGGCCATATTTTCCTTTAGGAATTGCTGAAACAAAAAATCCGATTACCAAAAATATCAATCCTGTAAAATTCGAATTTCCAACTTCTATTGATACGTTGGGAAGACCAAATATCAAAACCAAAGTTCTTTTCGAATCCAGTGAAAGAACCAACACCAAAACAGTTCCGAATTACGTCGCACTTTCTGAAATTGTAAGAACAGACAGCATCGGCGAGATGGAACATCCAACGCCACCGAAGATTTTCGCAGTGGCTCTGGAAGGTAAATTCAAATCCGCTTATGCGACAAGAAGTGAGAAAAATGCTTATCCGGATTTCAAAGCTCAAAGTCCGGAAAATAAAATGCTCGTAATTGCTGACGGCGACATTGCCAGAAATCAAATATGGAAAGGACAACCGCTTCCTTTAGGCGAAGATCTGCTAACTAAACAACATTACGGCAATGCGCAATTCCTAAGAAATGCTTTGGATTATCTTTTGGATGACAGCAATCTAATGGAACTTCGTGACAGAACCATCGAAGTCCGATTACTCGACAGACAGAGAATTGATGAAGAAAAAACCGATTGGCAATGGTTCAATCTGCTTCTACCTTTGGGAATTTTAGGAGTTTTGGGAGCCGGATTCTATTTCTTGAGAAAGAAGATGTTCTCGTAATAAATCTTTTTGAACACAAAGTCCACTAAGATTTTTAATAAAAATAAAAATTAATATAAGTTCACAAAGACGCTTCGCTCCTAAAAGATTCTTTGCTAAGTGCTAACGGCTTTGCTAACTTAAAATAATCACAATAATTGTTATAAAACTTTGCGCGCTTTGCGTTCAAAAAACAACGTATTATGAAAAACCTTTTACTAGCCTTAATTTCCGGAGTTTTACTCGCCATTTCGTGGCCGACTTACGGGATTCCGTTTTTTATATTTTTTGCTTGGGTTCCGCTTCTGATGATGGAACACAACATTGCAAAATTCAGCGATATCAAAAAGAAAAAATTAGCGGTTTTCTGTTTTTCATATCTCACATTTTTGATATGGAATTTTGTGACTACAGGATGGCTTTATAATTCACAATTACCTGATGGAAGCAAATCTCTTTTAGCAGTTCTATTTCCTGTTCTCACCAATTCATTTTTTATGGCATTGGTTTTTACTTTCTATCACATCTATAAAAAAAGTCAGGGAACTTATTTCGGATTGGTCTTTTTTGTAGCGATTTGGATGTGTTTTGAAAAACTTCATCTCATTTGGGAATTCACTTGGCCTTGGCTCAATCTCGGAAATGTCTTTGCAGAATATCATCAATTTGTCCAATGGTATGATACTTTGGGCGCAACTGGCGGAAGTTTCTGGATTTTGATTTGTAATGTTCTGGTATTTTATACGATAAGAATTTGGGAAGCTGGAAGAAAAAGAAAACCATTGCTTAAAAATGTGTTGATGACAGCCAGTTTTATCATTTTACCGATGGTTATTTCTTTGGTTAAATATTATAATTACAAACCGGAAACAGTTGGTTCAATTAATGTCACAATGCTTCAACCAGCGCTTGACCCGTACAATGAAAAATATCAAAAAGACAGTTTGACGATTGAAAGTGATTTGTTAAAATTAGCCACAGAAAATTCGGTTTTACAAAGTGATAAAAAATCTAAAATCGATTTATACCTTTCGCCAGAAACATCACTTCCCGGCTCAGGTTCTATTAGCGAAAGAGGATTTAATAGTAGTTTGTTGATTAATAATATCAAAGGTTTTCTTTCTCAACATCCCCAATCTGTTTTCTCTGGCGGAATCTCCAGTCATTACGTTTATAAAGAGAACGAGGAAAAACCTTCAACAGCGAGTTATCTTGACAGACAAGGTATTTGGGTTGATGAATATAATTCTGCCATTCAAATTATCCCAAATCAACAACCCGAAGTTTATCACAAAGCAATGTTGGTTCCTGGTGTTGAGATTTTCCCTTACATCAAAGTTTTTAAACCAATTTTAGGAGATGCGATGTTAGATTTAGGCGGAACGACTCGCTCTCTGGGAATTTCCACCGAAAGAAAAGTTTTCGCAAATCCTTACAACAATTCTGTGATTGCACCAATTATTTGCTACGAAAGCATCTATGGAGAATTCGTGACCGGTTATGTCAAAAAAGGTGCGAACCTTTTAGCTATTGTAACTAATGATTCTTGGTGGGGCTATTCGCAGGGACATAAACAATTGTTGGTTTACGCAAAACTTCGTGCGATAGAAACCAGGCGCGAAATTGCAAGAGCAGCAAACAGTGGAACCAGTGCTCACATCAATTCCCGAGGAGATATTGTGGATGAATTACCATACGGCGCAAAAGGTGCATTAACCGCAAAAATCAATCTGATTGACAAAGAAACGTTCTACACCAAAAGTGGCGATTTCCTTTCCAGAATTTGTCTTTTTGTGATTGGTGCATT
>DLND01000022.1 GCA_002476905.1 Flavobacteriales bacterium UBA7519 | reverse complement strand
TTCATATCATCCACCATTTTTTCATCGTCACAAATGATGCTTACGAAATCTTGGTTGAAGTTGTCTCTCAAAATCGAAGATGCTTTGTCTTCTTCGCTAAGGATTTTGCTAGGAACTTTATTCTTCTGAATATTCTTGAACGTGGTTTCCCATTTTTTTATGAGCTGGTTCATATCATTATGAAGCTCAGCCACTTTTTTTCCTTCTGCCACAGTTCTGATGATCACCCCAAATCCTTCCGGACGGATACTTTCTATCAATGTTTTTAGCCTTGTTTTCTCCTCAGGATTAGCGACTTTTTTGGAGACTGATATTTTGTTATCAAATGGAATCAAAACGAGAAAACGTCCTGTGAGTGAAATCTGCGTTGATATCCTCGGACCCTTTGTAGAAATAGGTTCTTTTGTAATCTGAAGTAGAACCAGATCTCCCGCAGTAAGCACTTTATCAACCGTTCCCATTTTATTGATATCATTCACTTTCTCAAAATTCTTGAGACTTGGGGACTGTTGTTTTTTGGAGATTGTATCTTTCAGAAATTTCTGATAAGAGAGAAATTGCGGACCAAGATCCTGATAATGCAGAAAGGCATCCTTATCTGTACCAATATTGACAAAAGCGGCATTCAAATTGGGCGCCAGTTTTTTGATTTTTCCGAGGAACAGATCACCCACCACAAAGTCGGATTTGGTTTCCTGCTCGTGTAGCTCGAAAAGACGGCCATCTTCCAATAAAGCAATTTTTGAAGCATCTCCATCATTGGAAATAATCAGTTCTTTCTTCATAACTTCATAAAAAGGTTTTATTAAAATAAGGTTGTAAATATAAAACAAAAATATAGCTGGCGAGATGCCAACTATATTTGATATGTTTAAGACTCAAAAAGGTTAAATTATTTTTTCTTTTTGTGTCTGTTTGCTCTTCTTCTTTTCTTTCTTTTGTGGGTTGCTACCTTGTGTCTTTTTCTTTTCTTTCCGCTTGGCATAATTTATATTTTTTTTATACTGTTAATATTCGAACTAATTATTTCACTGCAACTTTGGTCTTTACTTTCTCTACAAATGTTTTTGAAGGTTTGAAAGCAGGAATGTTATGAGCAGGGATTTCTATTGCTGTATTCTTTGAGATATTTCTACCGGTCTTTGCCGCTCTTGTTTTGATAATAAAAGAACCAAATCCTCTGAGGTAAACATTATCTCCATTATACATGGAGGTCCTAATTTCCTGCATAAAAGCTTCTATAACTTTCTGTGTATCATTCTTTTCTACTCCCAGCTTATTCGAGATGGTATTTACCAATTCTGCCTTTGTCATTTTCTAAAATTCTTTATATTTTTGGTGTGCAAATATAAAACATATTTTTGAAAACAAACAAACAAAATGCTGATTTTCTTCACATTGGAAAAAAGCTCACAAAGTGGTACGGTAGCAACGCCAGACAACTTCCCTGGAGAGAAAACCAGCTTCCTTATAATATATGGATAAGTGAGATTGTTCTGCAGCAAACCCAAGTCAAGCAAGGACTCGGTCATTATCTCAGATTTATAGAAAGATTCCCCACTGTTGTAGAGCTTCACAACGCTTCGGAAGACGATGTATTATTATATTGGAAAGGTTTGGGTTATTATTCCCGAGCGATTAATCTTCACAAAGCAGCTCATCAGGTTGTAGAAGATTTTGGAGGCGAGTTTCCAAACCATTATAATGATATTTTAAAATTAAAAGGTATCGGAAAATATACGGCTGCTGCGATTGCAAGTATTTGTTTTGAAGAAAAAGTTCCTGCAGTAGATGGTAACTTCTACAGAGTTTTGTCAAGGATTTTTGCTGATGATTTTGACATTTCAAGTTCTAAGGCTTTTCAATACTTTTCCGATTTGGCTTTGTTAATTATGCCCAATGATAAAGCTGGCGAATTTAATCAGGCGATAATGGATATTGGTTCTGAGATTTGTAAACCCAAAAACCCGCTTTGTGGAGAGTGTCCTGTGAATGAGGACTGCACTGCTTTCCAAACAGGAAGAGTTTCGGAGTACCCTGTAAAAACGAAAAAAGTTAAAGTTTCGGATTTGAGTCTGAAATATTTTTTTGTGAAGCATAAAGATCACTTCCTTATTAAACAAAGAGGCAATGACTTTATCTGGAAAAAACTTTATGAATTCCCTATTTCGATTCCTGAAAATTGGACTAATTATATTGTCAATTCAAAACTAATCAACCATAAACTAACGCATAAGAATATGACAATTGAAATCAATACTGTCGAAGTGGAACCGAAAAGCGAATTTGAAAAATTTGCTTTAAAAAATGATTATATAATTGTTGAGGAAAGTCAGGCGGAAGAAAAATCCTTCCCAAAACCGTTGGAAAACTTTTACAAAAAGAGAAATATCTCAGAAACAGGAAAACTTCCATTCTAAGTATTTTTAAATTATCAAATAAACTTGTTTATATTTGCCGAGAATTTGGTTCCCGAATGTTTCGGGATTAAAAGGGAATGGAGTGCAAATCTTCAACTGTCCCCGCAACTGTAAATCGCAACAGATTTAATTAATAATGAAAAATTAATAATTAAATTTTTAAAGTTTTTGCTAAGAATAATTCCTTTTCTGATTATTCTTTATTCATCAAATGCCATTGTCCGCCATAGACGGATGAGAAGGCGCAAAATCAGCGAAAGTCAGGAGACCTGCCAGAGATAAATTTTTAAATAAAGATGCTTTCGGAGGAAAGGCAGATTATGAAAAAACTTTTTTTTACGCTCTTTTCCCTTTTATTGCTGAATCAATTTTCCGCTCAGGAAACATTGATAGATACCGTATTGATTGATAATCAGTACAGAAAAGTATCTAAAACTGCGAAAATTGAAAACATTAATTCTGATAAGATTTTACAAAATTCCACATCGTTATCGGATTTACTACGTTTTCAATCTAACATTTACATTAAGGAAAATGGTCGTGGCGCAACTTCATCGCCCTCTTTTCGTGGAACAACCGCACAACAAACCGCTTTTGTCTGGAACGGCATTAATATCAATTCTGTTTTCCTTGGTCAAGGCGACATTAATACTTTGAGTCCGCTGAGTTATGAAAATGTCGGAGTTAAATACGGCGGGGGAAGTGTGGTTTATGGAAGCGGTGCAATTGGAGGCTCTATTCATCTCAACAATATTCTCGATTATAATAAAGGTTTTAGTGGGAATTTGTTTTCGGAATATAGTTCTTTTGCAACAATAAACTCGCTGGCATCTGCTAAATATAGCGATGAGAATTTCAGTTTTAATTTTAACATCAACCATTCTCAAAGTGAAAATGAGTATGAAGTGGAAGAAAAATATTACAAAAACAGAAATGGCGCTTATCAGAATTCTGCTTTCAATCTGGGAATTGCCTACAAAATATCCCCAAGCAATGAACTTTATTGGCAAACTCAACTGTATGACGGTGTTCAAAACTATGCGCTTTTGTCTGAGTTTTCTACACCTACAAAATATCAAACCCAAAATTTCCGCAGTTTACTTGGTTGGAAATTTAAAAACAGGAAACTCAGCAACGAATTCAAAATTGCGTATTTAACTGATGATTATCAATACTTTTCAAACTCAGCAAAAAACGATTCTCAAAGCGGAGGCGCTTCTGAACAATATATTTTAAAATCAGATTTTAATTATCAACTAACTCAAAAATCTTCTTTCAACACCATTTTAGAATACAACTATATCACTTCTGAAAGCTTCAAAACCAATCGATTGCCTGCTAACAGAAATCAAGGCTCCATCGCTGTTTTGTACCGAAATAATGAGTTGAAAAATCTATTTCTAGAATTGGGAGCCAAGAAAGATTTTGTTGAAGACTTCAGCAGTCCTTATTTATTTTCTGCGGGAGCAAGCTATCAAGCAAAACCTTGGTATCAGGTAAAATTGAATCTGTCAAAAAATTTCAGAGCACCTAGTTTTAATGATTTGTATTGGGTACAAGGAGGCAATTTTAATTTGAAGGCAGAAACTTCGCACCAGGCAGAAATGTCTCACATCATTAAATTAAAAAATTGGAAATTCTCTGTCACATCGTATTTTATGGACATCAAAAACATGATACGATGGCTTCCGAATATTACCGGAATGTATGAAGCAATCAATACAGACAGAGTAAAGTCTTGGGGAGTTGAATCACAAATTGGGTATAATTATGACAAAAATAATCATCACATAGAAACAGGAATATCCTACACATATACGCAATCTACTGATCAGAAACTGAAAAAACAACTTCCATACGTTCCCTTTCACAACCTCAATGGTTATTTTTCTTACCATTATAAAAAGTATCAGATTTTTGCTCAGGGTATCTGGAATGGCAAAATATTCAGCGATTCGGAAGAGTCTGAAAAATTAGCTTTAGAATCATTCGCCATAATTAATGGAGGCATCTCGGTAGAAATATTAAGAGGAACTAAAATAGGCTTCAAAGTCAATAATATAACGGACAAAGTTTACAGAACTGTTTACGGCTATTATATGCCAAAACGAAATTTTGCCATCAATTTGAATTTAAATTTTTAATCTATATATTATGAAAATCAGAAAACTACTCACAGGATTTTTTGCAGCAACATTACTTTTAACCACGGCGTGTAAAGACGACGAAATACTTGAAAATGATGTTGTAAAAGGGGCTTATCAAGGTGGGATTCTTATGGGTGTAGAAGGTGGGTTTAACAAAAACCAGGCAGAAGTATCTTATCTATCCGCAGACTTATCAACTTTGTCAGAAAATATCTATGCTAGTAATAATGACAACCAACCTTTGGGTGATGTTTTGCAAACTATAGCTTTCAAAGAGGACAAGGCTTATCTTGTAGTCAACAACTCCAACAAAGTAGAAGTGGTAGACCGTTATACTTTTAAGAAAAAAGCAACATTCCAGGCAGAACAAGCCAGAGGAATCGCTTTTGCGGGAAATTATGTCTATGTAACCAGCAATGATTTTTTCAGCACTTATGCAGTCAATGTTTACAATGCTACTACTTTTGCTCCGGTTAAAAAACTTTCTTTTGACAGATACGCAGAAAAAATTGTAAATGTTGGAGATCAGATTG
>DLND01000019.1:889-8042 GCA_002476905.1 Flavobacteriales bacterium UBA7519 | reverse complement strand
AAAAAGTCTTTTACGGCGAAGTATATTGCTGAGAAGTTGAAGTAAACACAATTCATTTTTCAATAATGACAAATGGACAAATTGACCAAAGAGCAAAGAAGAAAAAATATGCAGGCCAACAAATCCACTGGGACAAAACCCGAACTTTTGTTGGCTAAGACATTGTTTGCACGGGGTCATCGTTATAGAAAAAATAACATAACCGTTTTCGGAAAACCAGACTTAACATTCAAAAAAAATTAAACTTGCAATCTTTATTGACGGCGAATTTTGGCACGGAAAAGATTGGTTTGAACGCAAAAACGACCTTAAAACAAACCAAGAATTTTGGAATAAAAAAATTGAAAGAAACATCCAAAGAGATATTCAAGTTAATGAAGAATTAGCAAAACAAGGTTGGACGATCTTACGATTTTGGAGCAAAGAAATCGAGAAAGAATTACTAAATTGCATCTTGCAAATTGAAAATGCGATTAAGGAATTGAAAATGGACTTGACAGAAAAAATATCATTAGAAACGTTTGGAAACAAGCAGTTTAGAATAAAATTAGTTGAACCGGATAATAATCAAGAAGCCATCCTTTCTCACTATTTATACAATTCTAAGAAAACTGCGAAAAACTATAAAGTCGGAGCAGTTGAATTTACCAAAGAAATTCTAGAGACAAAATATCCAGATGTAGAAGTGACGCAACAAGTAGCAGAAGAAGCTTTGCAATATGGGATATTTGATACTTTTGAAATTCCTTTTCCAGCTGTTGACTTACCCAAATTTGAATTTATAGATTTATTTGCTGGTATTGGAGGCTTTCGTTTGGCATTGCAGAATCTAGGTGGTGAATGCGTCTTTACAAGTGAGTGGGATAAAGATGCAAAACGAACTTATAAAGCCAATTTTGGAGAAACTCCTTTTGGAGATATTACAAAAGAGGAAACCAAAAAATATATTCCTGATGGATTTCAAGTGCTTTGCGCTGGATTTCCGTGTCAAGCCTTTTCTATTGCTGGTAAACGTGGTGGATTTGAAGATACAAGAGGAACTTTATTTTTTGACGTAGCAGAAATTATCAAACGCAAACAACCAAAAGCGATTTTTCTTGAAAATGTAAAAGGTTTACGTAATCATAATGGAGGAAAAACTTTGGCAACAATTTTAAACGTTTTAAGAAATGATTTAGGGTATTTTGTTCCCGAACCACAAATTATAAATGCTAAAGATTTTGGAGTTCCGCAAAATAGAGAAAGAATCTATATTGTAGGTTTTCATCCAAGTACAGGGGTTACTGAATTCACTTATCCAGAACCAACTGGCGAAAAAGTTACTTTTGCTGATATTAAAGAAAAAGAAGTTCCTGCAACTAAATATTATTTGTCAACTCAATATGTAGAAACATTAAAAAATCATAAAGCAAGACACGAAGGAAAAGGAAATGGGTTTGGTTATGCAATAATTCCTGATGATGGAATTAGCAATGCAATAGTTGTTGGTGGAATGGGAAGAGAACGTAATTTAGTTTTAGATCATAGAATCACAGACTTCACACCAACCACTCACATAAAAGGTGAAGTAAATCGTGAAGGAATTAGAAAAATGACACCGAGAGAATGGGCAAGATTGCAAGGCTTTCCAGATAATTACTTAATTCCTGTTGCTGATGCTTCTGCCTATAAACAATTTGGTAATTCAGTTGCTGTACCTGCTATTCAAGCAACTGCTAACGAAATAATTAAGAGACTAAAAATTAAACTATGAAACCACAAATTTCACAAAAAAAACTATATGTAAGTTTAGGCTCATCAATTAATCCAATTAGATTTAGCCAATATTCTACAAATCAAAAATTTGAAGAACTACAAAAACCAAACGGATTAGTATATTTTGAAATAAATAGTTTACTTGAAGCAAGAAATCTAACACAAAGTTTTATTAATGAATTTAATCTTGGAGGTTCAAATTGGATTGGTGGAAGAGTTATTGATGAAGAAAATAATTTTATTGCACAAATTTCATACAATGGCAGAGTTTGGGAAAGTGACAAATTTCCTTCTAAAGAGATTGAAATATGATAACAGGAAATAAAGGAGAATGGAGTGAACCATATGTTTTGCTAAAACTTTTAGCAAGCAAAAAATTGTATTTAGGAAAAGAAAACTTCCAAAAAATCGAAAGTATCTTTTATCCTATTCTTCAAATTGTATCAAGCCAAAAATTAGGTGATATCGGTTTTACTTATGAAGATAATTTAGTAATTGTAACTTCGAATGCTGATAAAATTGAGATTCCTATTGTTACTTTTTTAGAATTTAGCAAGATTTGTTTAGAAAAAATAAAATCCAAAAAAAATCAAAAAGGTGCTTTTGGAATTCCAGAAATTGAAAACTTTTTAAAAACAATTGGCATTTTAAAGATTAAGGAAAAATCAAAAGTTAAAAATGATATTACTATTCAAATAGAAGATCCTAAAACTTTTTTAAGGCCCACTCTTGGTTTTAGTATAAAATCACAGTTAGGAGGTCCGTCCACTTTGGTTAACGCAAGTAATGCAACTAATATATCTTATACTCTATCAAAGAAAATCAGCAAAGAAGAAATTACACAATTAGTTTCGCAAAGTAAATTTTCTGAAAAATTTAGGTACTTAGAAAAATTGGGAATTGAAACTAGTTTTGATAAAATTGATAATAAAAATTTTAACGCAAATCTTCAAACTATCGATTCTAATTTTCCAAAAATAATTTCAGAAATTCTTTTATTATACTATCAAAGTGGAAAGGCTTCGGAAAACACAGTCGAAAATTTTACCAAAGAAATTGCAAAGAAGAATCCTTTGAATTTTGATTTATCGGTAAATTCTGAAATGTATCAAATGATGATAAAAAGATTTCTGTTGGAATATGCCTTAGGAATGAGAGCAGGAGAAGTTTGGTATAGAGAATATGAAGCAAACGGAGGATATTTGGTAGTAAAGGATGATGGAGAAATTTTATGTTATCATTTTTATTTTATTAAGCATTTTGAAGATTATCTATTTCAAAACACAAAATTTGAAACACCATCAAGCGGAAGATATAAAATGGGGGAAATATATGAGGAAGACGGTTTTCAAAAACTCAAACTCAATCTTCAGATTCGATTTATAAAATAAAATTTGCCAATATCACTTATCCACAAAAAAATGTGGATAAGTATGAAATTTTAACATTCAGTTTACATTTCGTATTGTTTTTCTTTCTAAATTTACTATAGAGATTTAGGAAATGAACACAAAATTTGCTTTTGACCCAATCGGAATTACTCAAATTAAATTTGATATAAAAATTTAAAGGATAGCATCGTCGGCTGTCCTTTTTTGTTGTTGTCTAACTAAAAAAATGAGATGTTTTTATCTACTGAACCGGCTTCTAAAGAGTCGGTTCTTTCGTTTTGTTTTAATCCTTCGAGAGCCTCAGGATGACAATCGCCTGAAAAATAATAATCAGAGTTGTTGTACTAAATACTTTAGCAAACAAAAAGACTGAATCTCTCGACTCAGTCTCTCTTTTCATTTTCAGATTTTATTATTTTGTTGCATTCACATTGATACCAATTTCGATGTCTTTGCTAATCATCCATTCAGCTGGGTCAGTTTCATCAGTCCCAAATTTGATTCCCCAATCTGCTCTATTTACAGTAAATTTAGCTTCAATACTAGCTTTACCTTCAGCCACAGTTACTTTTGCAGGGAAAGAAACGTTAAGCGTTTTTCCTAACAATGTCAGGTTTCCGCTGACCGTTTTGTTAGCACCTGCAACCGCATCTTTTGGAAGTTTGCCAGCCAAATCCGCTACAGCAGTGATTTTGAAATCAGAAGTTGGGTGCTTTTCAACATCAAAGAAATCAGCATTTTTAAGGTGCGCTTCTAGGTCAGCTGGTTTTTTATCAGCTTCAGTTACAGACGCAGGGTCAACTTTCAAAGAAGTCATATCGATTACGAAATCTCCAGAAGTTACCGCATCATTTTCAACTGTAATTTCTCCAGACTTCAAGTTAAGCGTTCCCCATCTTGGTGCGAAACCTCCTTTGTGAAAAGCTTTCCAGTCTACTTTTGACGTAGCCAAGTCTGCCTTGTAAACTTCACCAGTTTTTGCCGCAACTTCCTGTGCATCTTTTACTGTTTCTTTTTTGTCGTTACAAGCTGTAAACATCAATGCAGCGCCTGCTAGTGCTAATACTGTTAATTTTTTCATAGATAATATTTTAAATTAATATTCTTTTTCTTGCAGCAAAAATAAGACCTTTAATTCTGAAGTTATATTGACGTACATCAACAAACGTTTTTAACCACAAAGCACAAAGTTTTTCACAAGGTTAACAAGTTAAATAGTTGTGTTCTTAGTGAGAACTTTGTGTCTTTGTGGTTAAACTCTATTCAAATTCTTTGGAAACTCCTAATCCAAACAATGCAAAATCGTAAACCGCTGGGTCTGTTGAATTATATTTTCTTAAGATTAAATCCAATTCTTCAACCGCTTTCCAATCGTTTTGTTTTCGTTTCAGAATTCCTAATTTCCGGGAGATATTGGCGGTATGAACATCCAGAGGAACAGACAAAAACTTCGGGTCGATCTTTTCCCAAATGCCAAAATCTACGCCTTTTTTATCTTTCCGAACCATCCAGCGCAAAAACATAATCAATCTTTTGGACGCCGAATTTTTGTAAGGCGAACTCACGTGTTTCTTGCCACGATGGACTTCCGAAATAAAATGATTTCTGAAACGCTCGATAGAATGAGAGAAATTAATTTCGTTTTCATTAATCAAAAAAGCATCTTCCAGACTTTCAAATTCAGTATAAATTCGGCGAAAACTCTTTAGAAAGAAGATAAAATCTTCGTGATTGAAGGTTCTGTGAATTGCTTTTTGGGGAATCTTAGCCAAATCAGAATCGGTAAAATTCATTACAAAATCATACGGAGAATTCCCCATCAGCTCCATCATTCGATTGGCATCATTGATAATCGATTTTCTATTTCCCCAAGCGATACTTGCAGACAAAAATCCAGCAATCTCGATATCCTGCTTCAAAGAAAAACGATGCGGAATCTGAATCGGATCATCGGTAATAAAATCCAGAGAATTGTAGAATTCTGCCTTCTCATTCAGCAAATCGAAGATGTCTTTTTCTTTCAAATTCATTGTTCAAAAATACAAATTGTTTTTGTCGCCAAGGCGCAAGAATTTAATTATAGAAAAGTAAAAAGTCGCAAAGTTCTCCTATTGAAAACATTTGCGACTTGAATTTACAAACTACATAGACACATAGCTTTTCTTGTATGCGAAAAGAAAAATAGGTTTATTCTATTTTAACTTAGAGACAATTAATTTCTATGTGTCTATGTGGTTAAATTATTTTATTAGGCTACCTTCCAATCACTTCTGTAATCGGGTTTCCAACATTACCACTAGGGAACTGAATATGCAATAAAGCAGAAACAGTCGGTGCAATATCTGTCATAAAATAAGGCTTGTTACTTTCTCCGTGATTGATTCCCCATCCCATAAAAATCAATGGAATATGAGCATCATAAGAATTCCAAACGCTGTGTGTTGTTCCTTTTTTAGCATAAGTTGGAAGCATAGAATCATGAGAAATCAATTGGATATCGCCACTTCTTTCTCTATTGATTCCGTTGATAATTCTTTGTTTAATCGGTTCCGGAATTGTAGCTTCCTGAACTTTTGTTGTAGAAACTGCGTATAAAACTGTCGGGTCTTTTTCTAATTCCTGAATCGTAAAACTTTTAATTTCTTCAAGATTAAGTTTATTATCCGCAATTAGTTTTCTGTCAAAATAAATTTGGTAATTATCAACTCCATTAATCAACTTATCAACTCCAAATTTCTCTTTCAATTTTGCAGTCATATTTTTCTCCATTCCTTCGCCAAAGAAACCCGTTGCTATTTTATGTTCCTTCAAAAAGTCAACAGAATGTGCGCCTCCGTGGTCAGCAGAAAGGAAAACGGTATATTGTCCTTTACCAACTTTGTTATCGAGATATTTGAAAAACTCGGCTAAATCCTGGTCAAGTCTAAGGTAAACATCTTCAACCTCAATGGAATTTGGTCCAAACTTGTGTCCCGCATAATCTGTTGACGCAACATTAATTGCTAAAATATCTGTGATGTTATCACTTCCCAACTTTTCGCCTTCTACAGAAGCTTCAGCCAACTTCAAAGTCAACGTATTGCCAAAAGGTGTATATCGGATATTATCTTTTCTTGATTGGTAATCTGCCGGTAAATTAGTATAAGGAAAAGTTGGCGTTTTTGCACTTCCCAACAAACCTTCCCAATCGGAATTGTCGGGAGAACTTTCTGTATATTGATTAATTGGTAACAAAGTATTCCAACCATTTGCAACCAATTTATCCGGAAGATTTTGGGAGTTGAATGACTTTATCCATTCCGGAAGGTCATTCATATAATAAGTACTCGTAATGAAATTCCCAGAGGAATCATCAAACCAAAAAGCGCCCGTTGGTGTATGACCAGCAGGCAAAATAGAAGCTCTATCTTTCAAAGAAACGCCAATTACTTTCCCTTGAAAATTGGTTGCCAATCTTAACTCGTCAGTAACCGTTGTTGACCAAAGATTTTTTGGCGAATGACTTCCTACTTTTACATTGGTTGTCCCAACAGGTTTTACACTTTCGTCCGTTGTACAATAGACATTTTTCCCAGTTTCTTTGTCTGTCCAGTCATTTCCGGCGATCCCGTGAATCGCAGGAACCGAACCTGTGTAAATGGATGTATGTCCAAGCGCAGTCACTGTAGGAACATAAGGAATATGAACATTGTTAAGCGAATATCCGGAATTTAGAAGTCTTTTAAAGCCATCGTTCCCGAATTTGTTATAATAACGATAAAGATAATCCCATCTCATCTGGTCTACTACCAAACCAACTACCAATTTTGGTCTTTCCAGTTCTGTATTTTTTTTCTTCTGCGCATTTAGGGTGATTACGGACAGAAAAGCAACTGTTGCAATCGTAAATTTCTTTAACATTTTAAAAACTTTTTATTGATTCCAAATTTACAGCTTTCAAAAGTTTTGGGATATGAAATTTTTATTAAAGTTTAGCTGAGAATTTAAGAGGCTGTTTAAATTTGTAA
>DLND01000019.1:294-742 GCA_002476905.1 Flavobacteriales bacterium UBA7519 | reverse complement strand
AAAATTAAGAGAAAGCAATAATTTTTTTTTAAATAAAATTTAAACAGGCTCTAAAACAAAATCCTTATAAAAATTAAATCTAAAGATTTAAAGCACCTGGTACATGGATTCCGACCTTATAACATGTTTAATAATTATGGATAGAAAAAAGTTGTCAGTCTAAGGTTTTAGAATTATTTAGTTAATCATCAGATAGAAAAAATTGCACTTCCTGATAAATTAAATATATAATCTAATCGCTATCAGGTAATTACTTTATTAGACTTAAACTTGAAGTTTTTAAATTCCGTAAATAATATCAAAATTTTTAGGTGGACAGAAAATAAAAAATCGTCCTGTTTACACAAGACGATTCATTATACAGATTGATTTTAATTAAAATTTCAAATCGCCATTTACCTCTCTTACAGCTTGTGCTGCTTCGGCAAATTTTGCTTTTTCTTCTTCA
>DLND01000019.1:0-179 GCA_002476905.1 Flavobacteriales bacterium UBA7519 | reverse complement strand
AATTTTGCTTTTTCTTCTTCAGTCAAAGTGATGTTAACGATTTTCTCAACACCGTTTTTACCGATGATTGCAGGAACACCAAGACAGATGTCGCTTTCGCCATACTCACCATCTAACATTAGTGAGCAAGGAATCATTTTCTTTTGGTCGCAAAGAATCGATTGAACCATTACAGAAAC
>DLND01000021.1 GCA_002476905.1 Flavobacteriales bacterium UBA7519 | reverse complement strand
GCAATCTATTCAGGATTCTTATAATCAGGATGTGACCGATGAGTTTATCAAACCGATTGTAGGTGTTCAGAATCATTTTCCGATTGCCAAAATCGAAGACCACGATGTGGTCATTTGTTTCAATTTCCGTACAGACAGGGGTCGTGAAATTACCGAAGTGCTTTCTCAGCAGGATTTCCCAGAGTATGGAATGAAAAAGCTGGACTTATATTATGTGACCTTGACTAATTATGATAAAACCTTCCAGAATGTAAAAGTTGTTTTTGATGAGAATGTTCTTCAGAAAACAATGGGTGAGGTTTTGGAAAGTGCGGGGAAATCCCAAATCAGAATTGCGGAAACAGAGAAATATCCGCACGTTACATTCTTTTTCTCAGGTGGTCGTGAAGCAGAGTTTGTGCAGGAAAGACGTTTGCTCTGCCCAAGCCCGAAAGATGTAGCGACATATGATCTTAAGCCGGAAATGTCTGCTTATGATATCACAAACGCCATAGTTCCAGAAATCGAAAAAGAAACAGCAGACTTTATTTGCCTCAATTTTGCTAATACTGATATGGTAGGTCACACTGGAGTTTTCTCAGCAGCGGTAAAAGCAGCGGAAGTGGTGGATGAATGTATCCAGAAAGTAGCAACTGCCGCATATGAGCACGGCTACGCTGTTTTTATTTTGGCAGACCACGGTAATTCTGACGTGATGATTAATGCAGACGGGAGCCCGAATACACAACATTCCACAAATCTGGTTCCGTTTATTGTGATGGACAAAGACCACACTTGGAATTTGACACCAGGAAAATTGGGCGATGTTGCGCCAACAATCCTTAAAGTGATGGGCGTAGATATTCCTGAGGAAATGACAGGGAATATTCTTGTAAACTAAACAATTGTAAGTCATATTAAATTACAAAAGCTGATTATTTAATCGGCTTTTATAATTTTAAGATGTTAGACTATGTTAAATTTCAGGTCGTTATGTATTGAATAATATTATTTTATCGTACCTTTACTGACTTAAATTATTATTTTTTTGATGCAAGAGAAAGAGTTACAATTAGAAGTTATGAGAACATTGGAGCAAAATATGGATGAGTTTATCAGTTCATATCTTACCCCAATAGAAAAAATATGGCAACCTTCAGATTTTCTTCCAGATAGTTCTGGTGAGAATTTCAAAGAAGAAATTGAAGAACTGCAGACATTTGCCAGAGAGATGCCGTATGATCTTTTTGTAACACTGATAGGTGATTGCATTACAGAAGAGGCTTTGCCTACCTATGAATCTTGGCTGATGGGATTAGAAGGAGTAAATCAGGAAAACAAAACTGGCTGGACACAGTGGGTAAGAGCTTGGACCGCTGAAGAGAACCGCCACGGTGATCTTTTAGGAAAATATCTATACCTCTGCGGAAGAGTGAATATGCGTGAGATGGAAATCACAACGCACCATTTGATCAATGATGGCTTTGACATCGGTACCAGCTCAGATCCATATAAAAATTTCGTCTATACCAGTTTTCAGGAAACAGCAACGAATATCTCTCACAGAAGAGTGGGAACATTGGCAAAACAATCGGGTAATAAAAAGCTGGCGCAAATGTGTGGAGTCATTGCTGCCGATGAAGCCAGACACGCCAAAGCTTATAAAGATTTTTCTGCAAGAATTTTTGAAATGGATGCCAGCGGAATGATGCTTGCTTTTGAAGATATGATGAGAAGGAAAATTGTAATGCCGGCGCATCTTCTGAGAGAATCGGGACAGAAAGCAGGCGAGCTTTGGGAGCATTTTTCTGATGCAGCACAACGTGCTATGGTATACACAGGACAAGATTATATCAATATTCTGAAAGATCTTTTGGACGAGTGGAAAATTGAAGGAATGAAAAACCTGAATGACAAAGCAGAACGCGCAAGAGATTATCTGATGAGATTACCGGACAGATTACAAAAAATATCGGACAGGATACCTGCACCACAGCTGCCTTACAGTTTCAAATGGGTTAAGAACTAAATAAATAAAAGTGTACCAATTGGTGCACTTTTTTATTGCAAAATATTCTGGATTTCACTTTTTATTATTTCGTATATTTGTACGTTTTAATGTTTATTGACAAACCAAATGATAAAAAGCAACAAAAAACTGGCAATCGATTTTGATGGAACTATTGTAGATGATGCTTATCCGGGAATTGGGAAAGCAAAAACATTTGCATTTGAAACTTTAAAAAAACTTCAGAGCGAGGGTTACCGATTAATTCTGTGGACATACCGTCACGGAAAATCTCTAGAAGACGCTGTAGAATTTTGCCGAAAAAACGGATTAGAATTCTATGCAGTTAATTCTAGTTTTGAAGGCGAAGTTTTTGATTCGGAAACACAATCAAGAAAAATAGATGCAGATCTTTTTATTGATGACAGAAATCTTGGTGGATTCCCAGGTTGGGGCGAAATCTATCAAATCATCAATGAAAAAATAGAGTTTCAAGTGGCTGGTGGAGAAGTTCACGCTTACTCCAAAATGAAAAAAGAAAAGAAAAAAGGACTTTTTTGGTAATTTAGAAGAAACAAGAATAAAGGCAAAAGATTCAAGTATTACACTCGTATGAAAGAAAATGATTTACTTAACAGAACTTTTGTTTTTGGAGTCAATTGTTTGAAGTTTCTTAAAACATTGCCAAACTCTTATGAAATTAATGTTGTTAAAGTACAGCTTTCAAAATCTTCAACTTCTATAGGTGCTAATTATGAAGAGTCACAAGCAGGTTCATCAAGAGCAGATTTTAGAAATAAAATTAGAATTGCTTTGAGAGAAGCTAGAGAAACAAATTACTGGCTTAGAATAATTAAAGAATTAGAAGTATCAGATAATGATAAGCTTTCTGGGCTTTTGCAAGAAAGTCTTGAAATTAAAAATATTCTTGGTACTATTTTAAATAAAACAAAAGAAGATTGAATTAAAATTTATTCTTTTAACTTTAATCTTGATTCTTACATAAAGATATGATTCAACTTAAAAATATAGATGAGCTTCGATTGATGAAGCAAAGTGCAAGATTGGTATCCCAAACTTTAGGAATGTTGGCAAAAGAAATTAAGCCAGGTATTACAACGCTTTATCTTGACAAATTAGCTTACGATTTTATTAAAGACCACGGTGCAGAACCTGCATTTTTAGGTTATGGCGGATTTCCGGCTTCACTTTGTATCTCTCCAAATGAACAGGTTGTACACGGGATTCCAAACTCAGAACCGATAAAAGAAGGAACGATTCTTTCCGTAGATTGTGGTGTTTTCTGGAACGGATTTGTTGGTGACCATGCTTACACTTTTGAAGTTGGAGAAGTTTCTGATGAGGTTAAAAAACTATTGAGAGTTACCAAAGAATCATTATATAAAGGAATTGAACAGTGTGTAAGAGGAAAACGTGTAGGCGATATTTCTAACGCTATCCAAAAACATTGTGAAAAAGAAGGTTATGGCGTTGTTAGAGAATTGGTTGGTCACGGTGTTGGTAGAAAAATGCACGAAGACCCACAAGTTCCAAACTACGGAAAACCAGGAAGCGGAAAAGTTCTGAAAGACGGAATTTGTCTGGCAATCGAACCTATGATTAACCTTGGAACAGAAAAAGTGAAGTTTCATAATGATGGTTGGACGGTGACAACATTGGACAATCTGCCTTCTGCGCATTTTGAACACGATGTTTGTGTTTACAATGGTAAACCGGTTTTGCTTTCTACTTACGATTATATTTACGAAGCTCTAGGTATTAAATCTGACGAGGAGAAAGCTTTCCAAGTTGAGTTTTAATTATTGGCTTTTTTGTGAAGCGACGAAGTCGCGAAATGTTGGTAGAAAAAATTAGAATGTTGTTAGAAAGGTGCGAAGCACCGAAATATTGGTAATTCAACCAAATTTATTAGCTTTAAGAAAATTATTAATCTTATGGCTGATTCTAATGCAACTTACACTCAAATTCATATTCAATTGATTTTTGCTGTGAAATTCAGAGATGCTTTGATTCAAAATCATTGGGAGGATGAACTTTATAAATATATAACAGGCATTATTCAACATCATAATCACAAATTATTGTCCATCAAAGGAATGTCTGACCATCTTCATATCTTAATTGGTTTAAGACCAAATCAGGCACTTTCGGAATTGGTCAATCAAATCAAAAGCAATTCATCCAAATGGATTAACGAAAAGAGATTTTGTAATGTTAGATTTGAATGGCAAAAAGGTTATGGCGCATTTTCTTATGGTAAATCTCAAGTCACAGATGTCATAAATTATATCAATAATCAAGAAGTTCATCATCAAAAAAAATCATTTAAACAAGAATATTTAGATTTTTTAAATAAATTTGAAATTGAATATAACCAAGAGTATGTATTCAATGATTTGATTTAAGACCAAGATATCGGTGCTTCGCACCTTTTTATTTATTATCGTTTAATTCTACCGATATGTCGCGACTTCGTCGCTTTTCACAAAATTTGCAAATTGAAAAAAATATCCAAATTTCTACTTAATAAAATCCCGAGACCAATGCTTATTAACCTGAGCATTTTTTTGCGTCCGTTGATTGTTCTGTTTTTCAAAGGAAACAATTTCACAGACCCGATTGACGGAAAATCTTACCGCAAGTTTCTGCCTTACGGTTATGGGAAGCAACGTCCCAACGCGTTGTCTCCAGGAACTTTATCGTTAGAAAGACATCGGCAAATGTGGCTTTATCTTCAAAACGAAACCAATTTTTTTACGGATAAATTAAAAGTTCTTCATATTGCGCCAGAGCAAGAGTTTCTAAGAAAATTCAAGAAGATGAAGAATCTGGATTACACTTCTGCTGATTTGTTTTCGCCAATTGTAGATGTAAAAGCGGATATTTTGGATTTACCTTTTGAGGATAATAGTTTTGATGTCATTATTTGTAATCACGTTTTGGAACATATTGTGGATGACAGGAAAGCAATGTCCGAACTTTACCGAGTGATGAAATCTGGAGGTTGGGGAATTGTTCAAGTTCCAATGAAAAACTCTCTGGAAAAAACTTACGAAGATTTTACAATAACAGACCCGAAAGAACGTCAAAAGCATTTTGGACAATACGACCACGTTCGTTGGTACGGAATGGATTATTTTGACCGTCTTAGAAGTGTTGGTTTTGACACGGAAATCAATTTCTATTCTCAAAAATTCTCTGAGGCTGATATCAAAAGATTTGGTTTAAATAAGAATGAAATTCTTCCTGTAGTTAGGAAACTCTAATTGCTTTTACTTAAAGTCAGATAATTAATTCAAACAAATGTTTGATTAGTAAATGTTAAATATTCTTTAAAAATATTTTATAAAAGATTGAATATCAGAAATAATAGTTTTTGTTGATTATCTTTGATAGATTTTATTGTTATTTACATAACGTCTAAATTGCAGATAATTTCTAAATTTGAACGTTTGTTTGAAAACACATCTAAAAATTAGTATTTATGAGGAATATTGCGCTAAGCATTTTTGTTGTTTTAAGTATTTTGACGGCTTGTTCTAAAGCCGAGAAAAAAGATGACAAAAAAGAATTGCCACCGCAACCATATGAATATATCGTTGCGAAAAGTGGACCAGCTGAAAACCTGACACAATATCCTGCCAGACTGGAAGGGATCGAAAATGTAGAAATTCGACCAAAAATTGATGGATTTGTTGAGAAAATTTATATTGATGAAGGGAGTCAAGTAAGCAAAGGTCAACTTTTATTTCTTATCAGGAACCCACAGTATGAGCAATCTGTTTTAGCAGCTCAAGCAACGGTAAATAGTGCAAGAGCACAAGTAGCTACAGCTCAGATGCAGGTGACAAAAACCAAACCTTTGGTTGATAAAAAAATCATTTCCGCGTACGAATTAGAAGCAGCAGAATTAGCACTTAAATCTGCAAAAGCAGCGTTGGCAGAAACTCAGGCTCAGCTAACTAATGCGCAGGTAAATCAAGGTTATACTAAGATTTTCAGTCCGGTTAGCGGCGTTGTCGGAACGCTTCCTTTCAAAGCAGGAAGTTATATCAGCAGTGCTACATCACAACCTCTAACTACAGTTTCAAATGTTTCAAAAATATTCGCTTATTTTTCTATTAATGAAAAACAACAATTAGACTTTTTCAAACATTCGACAGGTTCTACAATTCAGGAAAAAATCAAGAATTCTCCTTTGGTAGATTTGGTTCTTTCTGACGGAAGCAAATACGACGAAAAGGGAAAAATCGAATCAATCAGTGGTTTGGTTGATCCTAACACAGGTTCGTTTTCTATGAGAGCCACTTTTCCCAATCCTAAAGGTTTGATAAGAAGCGGTTATAGTGCCACAGTCCAGATGCCAAATAGTTTGGAAAATGTAATCATTATTCCTCAAGCTGCAACTTACGAGATGCAAGGGAAGGTTTTGGTTTACCTAATTGGCACTGATAACAAAGTAAAATCTACAGAAATCAAAGTAGAAAGTCTTCCGGATGGATTGACTTATGCCGTGACATCAGGATTGAAAGCTGGCGATAAAGTGATAGTAGAAGGCATCGGACTTCTGAAAGATGATACGCAGGTGGTTCCAAAAGAAACGACTCTGCAAAACGTAATCGATAGAAAATAGTCTCCCAAATTATATTAATGTCAAAAGTGAGAATTTGAAACTTTCCATTTTGAGAGTCTTTTATCTTTCATTTTTTTTCTTTTAGTCTAAAAAATATGTTTAAAAAATTTATAGAACGTCCGGTTTTATCTACGGTAATTTCCATCATCATTGTTATTCTTGGTGTTTTGGGAATTGTTTCGCTTCCGGTCTCACAATACCCCGATATTGCACCGCCCACAGTAGTGGTGAGTGCAAGTTATCAAGGAGCCAATGCAGATGTTATTCTGAAAAGTGTCATTGTTCCGCTAGAAGAGCAGATCAATGGTGTGGAAGGGATGACATATATGACCTCTTCTGCAACCAATGATGGTTCCGGTTCCGTTACGGTTTATTTCAAACAGGGGGTTGATCCTGATATTGCTGCTGTCAATGTACAGAACAGGGTTTCCAGGGCCACACCCTTGCTACCTGCAGAAGTAACGAGAGCCGGAGTTACAACCACCAAAAGACAAAGCTCCAACGTTTTGATTTTCTCTCTATACAGTGAAAATCCGGCGTATGATATGACTTTCCTTCAGAATTATGCAAGCATCAATATTACACCGCAGATCAAAAGGGTAACCGGTGTGGGGGATGTAACTGTTTTTGGTAATAAGGATTATTCCGTCAGAATCTGGCTCGATCCTAATAAAATGGCGGCGTATGGACTGGTTCCGTCCGATATTAATACGGTTCTTGCTGAGCAGAATATTGAGGCAGCACCAGGAAGTTTGGGTGATGAAAGTGACCAAAGCTTTCGCTATACGCTTAAGTATAAAGGTAGATTGACAGAAATTCCGGAATTTGATAACATCATTATCAAAGCCACTGAGAACGGTCAGATCCTAAAGCTGAAAGATGTTGCAAAAATTGAGCTAGGTGCTCAGGATTACACTGGAAGTAGCTTTACGGACGGTCATCCGGCTATTGGTATGGCAGTGGCGCAGACTGCGGGTTCCAATGCTCAGGATGTTATTAATCAATCGATAGCGGTTTTAGATAAAGCCCAAGAATCATTTCCGAAAGGAGTGAAATATGTGGCCTTAGTGAATGCCAATGACTTTTTGGATGCTTCTATTGAAAAAGTAATTCATACACTGTTTGAAGCGTTTATCCTTGTATTTATCGTTGTATTCTTGTTTCTTCAGGATTGGCGTTCAACATTGATTCCGGCTATTTCGGTTCCGGTAGCTATTGTGGGAACGTTTTTCTTTCTCGATATTTTTGGATTTACCATCAATTTGTTAACCCTTTTCGCATTGATATTAGCAGTAGGAATCGTGGTGGATGATGCCATTGTGGTGGTAGAAGCAGTTCACAGTAAGCTAGAACAGGGTGAAAAATCTCCTCTGAAAGCTTCTGTCGATGCTATGAATGAGATCAGTGGAGCGATTATCAGTATAACATTGGTAATGGCAGCGGTTTTTATCCCGGTCAGTTTCATTACAGGTTCTGCAGGTGTTTTTTATAAACAATTTGGATTAACATTGGCGATTTCAATTGTTCTTTCTGCAGTAAATGCCTTGACATTAAGCCCGGCACTTTGTGCTATATTTTTAAAACCTCATTCCCACGAGGAGAAGAAGCAGAACTTTATACAACGGTTTTTTACCAATTTCAATATCATTTTTGATGCTTTTGTAAAGCGGTATTCTAGAGGTGTTTTGTTTCTTCTTAGAAAAAAATGGATGGCTTTTGCAGGATTAGTTGTTTTTGCAGGAATTTTTGCGTGGCTAATGAATACCACTCCAAAATCTTTTGTTCCAAATGAAGATATGGGAGGTGTTTTTATGGATATTTCATTACCAATCGGTTCCAATGAAAACCGAACGAAAGAAGTGATGGCAAAGGTTGAAAAAATTGTGGAAAAACAACCAGAAGTGCTGCATATATTCAAAGTTTCGGGAAGAGGGATGATTAGCGGTAGCGGATCCAATAACGGGATGTTGATTGTAAAACTGAAAGACTGGAAAGACAGAACTAAAAAAGGATCGGATATCCAGTCATTTATAGCAAAATTATATAAGGAAACAGCAGGCATTAAAGATGCGAAATTGACTTTCTTCGGAAGACCGACGCTTCAAGGGTTTGGTAATGCCGCCGGTTTTGAATTGCAGATCCAAGATCAAAAAGGCGGAAGCATCAGCGACCTTACCAAAGTGACCAATGATTTCATTGACAAGATGAACCAGCGTCCGGAGATCCAAAGGACTTTTACCTCTTTTAACCCGAACTATCCGCAGTATATGATTGATATAGATGTGGCTGCTACTAAAGCTGCTGGATTTACAGTATCTGATTTATTGGGAACCATGCAGGGTTATTATGGAGGTGTTTATTCTTCCAATGTCAATTTATTCGGTAAGCAATATAGGGTGATTTACCAAGCGCCTTTTGAAAATCGGGAAAATGTCGAAAGTTTTAATCAGATTCAGGTCAGAAATAAAAATGGTGAAATGGCACCGCTTAGCAGATTTATTACTGCTAAAAGAGTGTACGGACCTCAGGCGATCGGACGATTCAATTTATTTACGGCAATTTCAATAAACGGAACACCGAATCCTGGATTCTCTTCGGGTGATGCCATCAACGCTGTGGAAGAAGTAGCTAAGCAAACTTTACCTCAAGGCTACGGTTTCGAATATTCTGGACTAACCAGGGAAGAGGTCAATTCCAGCAGCCAGACGATTTATATCTTTATTTTATGCTGCGTTTTCGTCTATTTTCTATTGGCAGCTCAGTATGAGAGTTATCTGCTTCCATTTGCAGTAATGTTGTCATTACCTGTCGGCTTAGCTGGTGTGATGATGTTCAGTGCTTGGATTGGAGGTTCCAATAACATTTATACACAGATTTCATTGATTATGTTGATTGGTCTCTTGGCGAAGAATGCGATTTTGATTGTAGAATTTGCTTTAGATGCAAGGAAAAAAGGTTATACCATTGGACATGCTGCAATTAGTGGTGCAAAACAAAGAATCCGTCCGATTCTGATGACGTCATTTGCCTTTATCTTTGGTTTGATTCCATTAGCCATTTCAACAGGAGCCGGCGCTGTCGGTAACCAGTCTATAGGTATCGGTGCTATTGGCGGAATGTTGTTCGGAACTATTTTCGGGGTGTTTTTTATCCCGATCTTATTTGCGGTATTTATGTACCTTCAGGAAAAAGTAAGCGGTAAAAAAGACCTTGAAAAATACGACGGACAACTAAGCGAGTAATTTAAATCAACCTAAAGCAATGAAAATTAAAATCATAAATTTAGTTCTGTTGGCCGGTATCGCGGGTTTCTTTTACTCTTGTAAAGTGACGGATACTTACAAAGACCCGGAAATAGAACAAAGCAGGCAGGATAATCTGTTCCGTCAGAAAACCAGTAACGACACTGTTTCTACCGCTAATGTAGCTTGGAATCAGATTTTCACAGATGCCAAACTTCAGACTATAATTAAAAAAACCATCGAGAATAATCTGGATTTGAAAGTTGCAGTTGCGAGAATTCAAGAAGCGAGTGCCGTTTTCAAACAATCTAAATTGCAGAATCTACCAAGTCTGGACGGAGTTGCTTCTATCACTGAGACCAAAAATAGTGGTGCTGCACAAGGTGGAAACTTTGTAATGCCAGATTTGTTAGTTTACAGATTAGGAATTTCGACGGGTTGGGAAATTGATATATGGGGAAGAATCAAATCTTTGAAAAAATCAGCTTATGCAGGATTTCTTCAAACTGATGCTGCAAAACGTGCAGTTCTAACGCAATTGGTTGCGCAGGCAGCAAATCTCTATTACCAGCTGATTTCGCTGGACAAGCAATTGGAAATCACGAAACAAACCGTAGAGCTTAGGAAAAAAGATGTGGAAACGGTAGAAGCTTTGATGGAAGCTGCTTATCTTACAGGAGCAGATGTGGAGCAGAGCAAAGCAAATCTTTATTCTGCACAGCTAACCATTCCGGATCTTGAACTGCAAATTCAACAAACTGAGAATTCATTAAATGTTTTAATGAATGATAATCCGCACTCCATCGATAGAAACTCTATCGATTCACAGGTGGTTTACACGGATCTAAAAACAGGCATTCCGGCATCATTGCTGAAAAATCGTCCGGATGTTCAAGCCGCAGAATTATCCTTCCGCCAGGCATTTGAAAATAAAAATATAGCAATGGCACAGGTTTATCCTGCACTTAATATTACGGGAACTTTAGGATTGTCATCTAGAACTTTGGAAAACTTTTTTAGTAATTCTTTGTTTTATACGCTTGGTGGAACTGTAACACAGAATATCTTCCAAATGGGAAATAGAAAAGCGCAGGTCAAAATAATGGAAGCTCGTAAAATGCAGGCTTATTACACATTCGAAAAGACTTTGCTCACAGCAGGTTCCGAAGTTTCTAATTCATTATTGTCTTATCAAAAAGCGAAAGAAAAAGAATCTACAAGACAACTTCAAATCCAATCTTTGGAAAAGGCTGTTGAATTTAATAAAGAGTTGTTAACTTATTCGTCTAATGTTAATTATGTGAATGTGTTAACGTCTGAACAATCATTATTAGCCGCAAAATTAGCTGGAGTGAATGATAAACTTCAACAGTTACAAGCCGTTACCGAATTCTACAGAGCACTTGGAGGCGGACAATTTTAGACACTAAATTTTTTTTACTATACTTGAAAACCTGGCAATTTTGTTGGGTTTTTGTTATTGTCTAAAATTATAAATTCATAAAACATTAAATTTGTGGGATGACAGCTTTAGAACAATTCGGGGTTGAGATTTTTACTCAGGAAACTATTAACCAAAGAATCGCGACAGACAAACCTTTTCGCCCCCATAATCCTGCGTTTTTATTTAGTCATTCCTTAAAATAAATACAACGATTTGATATTCAATATTTTATTATCAAATTTCGCTTAAAAATGTTGTATAAAATTGCAGAAAATCGTATTTTTAGGGTATAAAAAGTGGCAAAATGTTAGGAAAAATAAAACAGGATTTACAGCAAAATTTATTCAAGACCAGACTTACCGAGCTTATTAATATGGATCATCCACTTGTAAAATTAGCGCATGAGATTTCTTGGGATAAAATAGAAGCTGAGTTCGAGGGTTTATTTTCAAAAGAAGGAAGACCCTCTATTGCGGTTCGCAAAATAGCAGGAATGCTTTTGCTCAAGGAAATGTTTAAAGAAAGTGATGAAAGTGTAGTAGAAAGATGGATTGAGAATGCTTATTGGCAATATTTTACAGGTGAGGATTTTTTCCAAACAGAACAGCCCTTTGATCCGAGCAATTTTGTACACTTCAGAAAGAGAATTGGGGAGAGGGGTTTGGAATTTCTTTTGGGACAAAGCGTTTCTCTTCATCCAAAAGCCAAAACAGAAGATGAAGTTCAGATTGATACTACCGTTCAGGAGAAGAATATCACTTTTCCTACGGATGCCAAGCTGGCAAAAAAAGTAATAGATAATTGTGTAAAAATAGCCGAAAAAGAAGGTGTTGTACAAAGGCAAAGCTACAAAAGAGTAAGCAAACAATTGTTACGGTCTGCTTATTTTGGACACCATCCCAAAAGACAGAAGAATGCTAGAATGGCAAGGAAAAAACTCAGAACAATCGGCAAAAGATTGCTTCGGGAATTGGAAAGAAAGCTTCCGGAAAGCGTTTTGAAAGATTATCGGGAAATATTTGCAATTTACCTCAAAGCTCTTACTCAGGAGAAAACTACCAAGGACAAGATTTACAGCTTGCATGAATCACAGGTTGCCTGTATTGCGAAAGGAAAATCGGGAAAGAATTATGAGTTTGGGACCAAAGTTGCGGTAGTAAGAGGTAGGAAAACAGGCATCATCAGTTCAGTAAAAAGATTTTCCGGTAACCCTCACGATAGTAAAACTCTTGAAGAATCATTGTCACAAAGTGAACGGGTAAGAAAATCAATCGGAGGAACAAGACCTAAGAAAGCAGCTACAGACCGAGGATTTAGAGGAATCAAAGAAGTAGAAGGCACCTTAATTCTGCTTCCCACAAAAAAAGAAAAAACAAGATATGGGCAGCAAGTTGCAAGATTAAGATTCCGTGCAAGAGCAGCAATAGAACCCTGTATTTCACATTTAAAAAGAAACCACTCCTTAGGATTAAACTTCCTTAAAGGAGTGGCTGGAGATATTCATAACGCCCTATTAGCAGGGATTGGATACAATTTGAAGATGAGATTGAACCAAATCAAACAACAAATTCTTTTTTGGCTCGAAGTTGTTCTCAAAATCTTCTTAGGCAAGTATAATTTTCAAAATGAAAAATTAGCTTTTTAAGGAATGACTATTTATCAAAAGCGGAACAATAAAACTTCGCCAACATCTTAGTGATCTGGAATTGACCGCCAATACTTTTATAGTAACAGACCCGCAAACAGTATATGAGTTGATTTCCATCAGCGATAATTTCCAGTCGAGGATGGTTTCCTATAAACGTGAATTTATTTCTGCACTATCTCTGAAATTCAATAGATTAATTACATATAGGTATTTTCGACAGCAGATGAATGTGGGTGTTCCTTTTTCTAAGGATGAATTGGATGTGGTTTGGAAAAGTGTCAATTTCCTGAAATATATTCTCGATTCTGAAACCGAGATGACCTACAAAAAAGAGATTGTAGAACATCTTTTCTCGGTTTTCTGTTATCAAATGGCAGGAATTATTTCCAAGGAAGACAATAGCTCAATGAATCAGATGTCGAGACAGGAAGAAATTGTTTTTATTTTCCTGAATGACCTCGCCAATCATCATCTCAGCAATCGAAATGTCGAGTTCTACGCAGAACGGCAGTTGATTACAACCAGACATCTTTCCTCTGTAGTAAAGTCCATTACGGGAAGGTCTGCAAGTCAGATTATAGCTTCCATTGTAATCAATGAAGCAAAAGTATATCTTAATTCTTCTAAAATGCCTATATCTGAGATTTCTGCAGTATTGGGGTTTAGTGATCAATACTCTTTTTCTCATTTTTTCAAAAAGCATATGGAGATTAGTCCTAATCAGTACCGCGCGCAGTTTGTAAAGTAAAATCTTACATTTGAACATCTTTTTCCAAGTCTCAAGCATTTATTTACATTTAGGATTATCATAATTTTGTACCCGAAAAACAAGTATAATGATAAAGTGTACAAAGGCTATACTCTTTATATGGTTAGCAATTTGCCCTGCGCTGTTTTGCTCGCAGGACAGACAGATGACAGCGAGGGAGGTAGCTGATATGGCAATTGTGAACCATCAGCAACTCAAGGTGGCTGCTCAAAATATTGACATTGCAAAGCAGAATGTGGAAATAGCAAAAGAGCACAAATTACCTTCTATTAAGGCTTCTACCAGTCAGTTCTATCTTGGTAATGCATTCGTTTTAGAAAAAGATCTCACAGATTTTCAAAATGTGACGATGCCGCATTATGGCAGTACCTATGGTATTGAGGCATCTGAACTCATCTTTAAAGGTGGTCTCGTGAAAAAAAATATAGAATTAGCAGGACTTCGGGAGCAATTGGCTTTATTGGATTTTGATAAAAATAAACAAGATATAAAACTGTTAGTGATTTCCAATTATTTAGATGTCTATAAAATCATAAACCAAAAAATCGTTTATGAAAATAATAAAAAACTAGCGCTTGAACGTCTGAAAAATATTCAAAAATTTTATCAGCAAGGGATGCTCACGAGAAACGAAGTTATCCGTGCAG
>DLND01000103.1 GCA_002476905.1 Flavobacteriales bacterium UBA7519 | reverse complement strand
TGATCCATGAATTTCCTCTGATAAACCATTTCCGCCTTTAAAGTCTTGAAAAAGCTCTCAGCCACTGCATTGACCCAACAATTCGCCTTCCTGCTCATGCTTTGAAGTATCTTGTTTTCTACAATTACCTCCCTGAATTCATCGCAAGCATATTGGATCCCTCTATCCGAATGGAAAATAAGCCCACCTTTGACACCCCGGTTTACAATACCCATCTTGATGGCTTCTACAGAAGTGTTTTTAGCAGTCATATCGGTACTCAAAGACCATCCGATGACTTTTCTGTCCGCCAGATCGATGACTGTTGTTAAATAGAGCCAACCTTTGCCAGTATGGATGTAAGTGATGTCTCCAACCCATTTTTGCGAGAGGGAATCCGCTGAAAAATCTCTTTGGAGGAGATTTTCAGCTATCCCATAACTATGGCTATACCAATACGGTAGCCCGTGAAGTTGCCAGCTCTGGTGTTACGGTTAATGCCATCTGTCCTGGAATCTTAGTGACAGGTATGTGGAGAGGTGAAGACGGAATGGCAAACAGAACCAAACTGGAAGGCGAAACTGAAGAGCAATCTTGGGAAAGAAACAAAAAGTTTTACCTACCTCAAGGCGTAGAGCAAACACCTGAAGACATTGCCGATGGTGTACTATATCTTGCAGGTGCGAAACATTTAACAGGACAGGCACTTGCTGTTTACGGTGGTACAACCATATAAATTTCAATAACTTAAATAGGCAATAGGAATATTCAACGATATCCCTATTGTTTTTGGTCATCAAAAAATGAGAATAGCCATAATAAGTGAATTATTATGCATAATTTAATAAAAATTACACTTAATTATACATTTTTAGCAGTTACCTGAGCAATCTATTGTCCAATCATCCGCATCATTTTCATGTACTGCAATTTTACTGATGATCTCGTCTGCTTCGGTGTCCGTGTAGGTCCCGTAACCATTCACAAATACACCTTTAGCCCCATCACACTTATTTATCAGTTCCTTAAAATGTTATTTGTCGTACTGAAGAAATCACGAATGTATATCAAATCAAAAATCAGTGTCCTTTGAAAACAAGTCCGATAAATTTTTGAAATTAGTTTATATCTAAGTCATAAAAAAGGAAATTAAAATTCATTAATTTAATTTTAATTATTTGATCTTTAGCGTTTTAAATCAAATTATTCAGATTGCTTTTTTTTGATATATTTGAAACCAGACCTTAAAACCATATTTCCATTTTGGAATCCTTATTTGAAAAACTATACTCTGATTACAAAAATCAGGTCTTTTTTTTCGTGAAAAAATATGTTCACGGACAGGATGATGTTGAAGATATTGTACAGGATATTTTTGTTCACTTATGGAAATACAAAGAATCTTTGGATAAAAATAAAGAAGCAATTGTCTTCAAAACTGCAAAGCAGGAAATCGCTAATTTCTACAGAAAAAACAAGCTGTCTTTCTCAGATTTCAATGAGGAATCTCATCTGAGTATTGTAAAAGATGAGTATGATGAGGAAGAGTTCAAATCACAATCTGAACAAGCAGAAAAATTACTGAAGCTTATTCCAGAAAAAAGCAAATCACTTTTCCTAAAGCATAAAATTGATGGTTTAAGTTATTCTCAAATTGCCAAAGAAAGTAGTATTTCCAAAAATGCTGTGGCAAAGCACGTTAATAAAGTTCTTGACATCTTAAAAACCAATATTAATCTATTTTTTCTACTATTGATTTTCATTAAAAAGCTTTTTTAAGGTTGACGATTTCGGTACGTCTGCGTAATTAATCGTAAGACAGAAATCAATCTGAAACTAAAATAAGTTTATAATGAAGAAATCATTTTCTATTCTGCTCGTCATTTCGGCGGCTTTACTTTACAATGCACAAACTTCTAAAAAAGAAGAAATCTTCTCAGACATTGCAAAAACAGGTGGTGTTTATTACGCTTACCCCAAACCTTCCAACAAGTTAACGGCTATTCCGTCGGGCTATCAGGAATTTTATGTAAGTCATTATGGTCGTCACGGTTCCAGATGGCTTATCAATGATAAAGATTTTTCTGGTGTAATGGATGTTTTAAAAAAAGCCAATGACAATAATGCTTTGACAGAAACCGGAAAATCTGCATTGCATCGTCTTGAGAAAATTTGGACGATTGCGGAAGGTCATAATGGCGATTTGACAGAGTTAGGAGGATTGCAACATCAGCAGATTTCTCAGAGGATGTTCAAAAATAATCTGCACGCATTTGAGGGGAATGCAATTGTGACTGCAAAATCTACGGTTGTTCCAAGATGTATTATTAGTATGGCTTATTTTACGAATGAATTGAAAGGGAATAATCCAAAGCTACAAATCAGCATAGAGTCTTCTGATAAGTATATGAAGTACTTGAATCATCACACCAAAGAATCTATCGATTTCAAAAGTCAAGATAGTTTTTGGCAGGAAGAGAAAAGAAAATTCAAGCAAGATGGAGTTCGTTTGGATAGATTTATTAAAAACCTGTTTAACAATGATGATTATATCTACAAAAATGTAAATCCTGAAAAAGTGGTTGAGTCGTTTTACTGGATAGCAAGCGATATGCAGAATCTTGAAACTGATATTTCATTCTATGATTTGTTCACGAAAGAAGAAATATTCAATATCTATCAGGCTATCAATTATCAATTTTATGTCAATGATGCAGCTTCACCTTTGAGTAAAGGATTGGTGAAGAATAATGCCATTCCGTTGGTGAAAAATATTTTGGAAGAGGCTGAAGATTATATTAAAAATAATAAAAAAGGAGCGTCTCTCAGATTTGGACACGACGGGAATATTGCGCCATTGCTTGCTCTTTTGGATGTTGAAAATATGGGTGCGGAAGAAATCAATCCAAGAGAAGTTTACAAAGTCTGGAATGCCTATGATGTTGCGCCAATGGCTGCGAATCTTCAGATGATTTTTTATAAAAATAAGAAAAATAATGTTTTGGTAAAATTCCTTCATAACGAAAATGAAGTCCACATTCCCATCAAAACCAATACTTTTCCTTACTATCAATGGAATGATGTGAAAGTTTATCTTGAGAGTTTGACAAGTTCTCAGAAATAATTTGAGTTAAAATTTTTGATAGATAATAAATTTATAAAAAACTTTGATTCAAAGGTTGACGATTTAAAAATCCTGCGTAATACTAAATATGAATCACACAGAAGACGAAAATTTTAAAAGAAACTGGAAAAAAGTTGCTGAAGAGAATCAGCAAATGGACTCGCAAACCGATGAGCGAATCCAAGCTGGAATTCAACGTAAGATAAAATCCGGTAACAAGTTCAAAAAATTATATTGGGTTGCTGCAGCTGCGGTAATCACAGGATTTGGCGTTCTTTTATATACGCCTTCTTCGCCGACTTCTGTCGAGAAAGTCCAGTCTCAGTTTTATTCCAGTACAGATTTTACAAAACAGATAAGCCTCCCAGATGGAAGTAATATTCTTTTGGAACCTCACAGTACATTGGAACTGGCAAAGGATTTCGGGAAAACTGATAGGGAAATCATATTTACAGGAAAAGCAACTTTTGATATTGCAAAAGATAAGACCAAGCCTTTTAGAATCAATGCTAAAGGTTTTACAGTACAGGTTTTAGGAACTAAATTCTTCTTGGACCAGACAAGTGGAAAAGAAAAAGTAGAACTTTTTGAAGGGAAAGTAAAGTTGGATCATCAAGGAAAAATCACTTATCTGCTTCCAAACGAATCTTGGAACAAGAATATGAAAGAGCAAGCTCAAACTTATGTGGTCGCAAATGTGAAAAGGAATTTCTCTTTCGAGGATGAAAATTTTGAAAATATCATCAATGAATTGGAAGTGGTTTATAATGTTAAAATAGATTATCCTCAGGAATATGCGAAAAAGAAAATCAAAGGTTCATTTTCGGGTGATATGAATGAGGTTTTGTTCGCAATCTGTTATCCTTTCAATCTTAAAGCTGAAAAAAAATCTGATAATCAATTACAATTAAAATAAAAAAGCACCGATAATGACGGTTATCGATGCAATAAATGATTCGACTCGCTAAAGTATAATCAAATTAATCCCCAAATTTATGAAAAAAACAGTAATGTCTGTAATCTTGTTGGTTGCCACAGTTCTTCCAATCGCTTATGGACAAGCCGGAAAAACACCGCCGGTTGCTATGAAAAAAGAGAATCGGGTGTCTTTTGTCAAAGTTTTTGATAAGCTCAGTAAATCTTCCAAGATCCCATTTCTCTATTCCAGCACAGATTTCAAAGATGTTTTTGTGAATGACAGTGCAATCAATTATTCATCTTTGGAATCATCATTAAAATATCTCAAAAAATTCTATCCGATAGAATATGAAATAAAAAATAATACAGTTGTTCTTAGAAAAACCAGTGTCAAATTAATTTCACAATCAGAAAATTTTCCCATTCCCAAAGACACTATTTCGGTGCAGGAAAAAAAGATTGATGAAGTTGTAATCATCGGTTACGGGAAAGTTAAAAAGTCTGATGCAACAGGCTCTCTTACGACAGTTAAAATCGATAGTGAGAATGACGGAAGTCCGGTTTCGGCACAAGATGCGTTGACGGGAAAAGCTGCCGGAGTTAATATTATTTCTCCTGGTGGAGCTCCCGGAGCAGGTTCTACGATAAGAATCAGAGGAGGTTCATCTTTGTCTGCCAGTAATGACCCCCTCATTGTTATCGACGGAATTGCGATTGACAATTCTTCAACCTCAGGATCCAGTAATATTCTTGGAATGATTAACCCGAATGATATTGAAACTTATACGGTTCTGAAAGATGCATCTTCAACAGCAATCTATGGTTCCAGAGCTTCGAATGGTGTCATTATCATTACAACTAAAAAAGGCAGTAAAAAGACCAGATATCAATATTCATCAAACACAAAAGTGAGCTATAATCCTAAGATGCTGGATGTTTTAACTGGTGATGAGTACAGAAGCTTTATTAAGGATTATTATCCCGGAAACAATACGATTATCAACGGTCTTGGAACGGAGAACACCGATTGGCAAAAGCAAATTTACAGAACTTCTGTCAGTAATGACCAGAACTTCAGTATGACAGGAGCTGTTAAAGAAATTCCATTTCGTTTGTCTTTGGGTTATACGGATCAGCAAGGGATTATCAAGAAAAATTCCTATGAGAGAATGAATGCGAGTTTGGCCATCAATCCTTCATTTTTTGATAAACATTTGAACATCAATCTTAATTATAAACCAAGTATTGAGAACAATCATTTTATTTCTAACCCTGCAAGTTCAGCTGTCGGATTTGACCCGACTCGTCCGGTTTACGACAATTCGTCGCAATATGGTTTAGGCTATTTTATTTGGAAAGATGCTTCTGGAAAGCCGATCACTATTGCAAGTGCCAATCCTGTTTCTGTTCTTGATTTGAGAAAAGATAAATCTCAGGTTATTCGTCAAATCGGAAATATACAGTTGGATTACAAAATTCACGGTTTTGAAGATTTAAAATTAAACCTTAATTCAGGGTTTGATATTTTAAAGAGTGATGGCAATATTTTCGTTCCTGATAATGCGCCTTTGGCTTGGACTTCTATCGGAAATGACGGGCAAGGTTTGTTGGAAAATTACAAACAAAAGAAAAATAATTATCAGTTTGATGCTTATGCTAATTATACTAAGACACTTTCCAATCATAAAATAGATGTGATGGGAGGTTATTCTTGGCAAAAATTTTGGCAAAGTTATGATGATAATCAGACCAATATCACGGGAAATAAAGTTTATAAAAATATCATTTCCAAATCAGAATATTATTTGGTTTCATTCTATGGCCGTTTGAATTACACTTTCAAAGACCGTTACCTTTTTACGGGAACACTTAGAAACGATGGCTCTTCCCGTTTTTCAAAAGATAATCATTGGGGACTTTTCCCTTCGGCTGCATTTGCTTGGAAAATCAATGAGGAAGCATTTTTGAAGGATAATGGTTTTTTCTCTGATTTGAAATTAAGATTAAGTTATGGAAAAACGGGCCAACAGGATATTGGTGGAGATTACGAATGGATGCAGACTTACACATTCAGCCAGTCCAATGCACTATATCAATTGGGAAACCAATATTATCAGACCATTCGACCAAACGGTTACGACCCGAATCTGAAATGGGAAACGACTTCAACTTACAATATCGGATTGGATTTTGGAATTTTGAAGAACCGAGTTTCAGGTTCTGTGGAAGTTTACAAGAGAACGACAGACGATTTATTGAATAAAATTTCTGTAGCAGCAGGTTCTAACCTTACCAATATGATCTTTACGAATATCGGCTCAATGGAAAATAAAGGATTGGAAATTTCCTTAAACACAATTCCTGTCAAAACCACCGATTGGCAATGGAGTTTGGATGCTAATATTACCTTTAACAAATCTGAAATTACAAAACTAACACTTGTTGATAGCCCAAATTATGGTGTGAATATCGGAAACGTTTCAGGTTCAACTGCTGGAACAATCCAAACACATTCTGTAGGATTTTCTCCTTATACTTTTTATTTGTATCAGCAGGAATATGATGAAGCAGGAAAACCAATCGAAGGAAAATATAAAGGTGGACTGGTAAAAGATAAAAATCCGATGCCTAAATCTTTTATGGGAATCTCTTCCAAAGTGAGCTATAAAAATTGGTATCTCGGCTTCAATGGTCACGCTAATTTTGGGAACTATGTTTATAACAACGTGAAATCTAAAGATTATAAGACCAAAGCGACTTCAGGAAACGGAACTTATTCCAATTTATTGAGTTACACAGCGGAGCAAGGTTTTGATAATCTGCAACTTTACTCAGATTTTTTCCTTGAAAAAGCATCATTTTTTAGAATGGATAATATTACTCTTGGGCATAATTTCAAAACAATCAGTGACAAGTTTGACCTGGGGGTAAATCTTTCTGTTCAAAATGTTTTTGTCATTACCAAATACAGTGGACTGGATCCTGAGGTTTATCTTGGAATCGATAATAATATGTATTCCAGACCACGCTCTTTCTTGTTCGGATTTAATGTAAACTTCAAATAAACCAATTATGAAACGCATATATATAACCCTAATATTTTCACTTTTCACATTAAGCTCTTGTGTTAACGACCTTGATACAGTTCCTATTGACCCGAATATCGTAACCACGGAACAAGTATATTCAAATCCGGAAAACTACAAAGGTGTTTTGGCTAAATGTTATGCAGCATTAAGTCTTAGCGGGCAGCAAGGTCCAACCGGAGATCCAGATATCAGCAATTTTGACGAAGGTTACAGCGCTTTTGTTAGATTGGCTTTCTATGTTCAGGTCTTGACAACCGATGAAGCGATTATGGGATCCCAAACCAATGGATTAAGACAAATGGCGACCAATACTTGGGATTCCAATACTGCAATTCTGAACGGTTATTATGCCAGATTGTATCAGATCATTGGATATTCAAATGAATTTCTAAGACAAACTACTGATGCTAAACTTCAGGAAAGAGGTCATACAGATTCCAACTTCAAACAGCAAGTGGCACACTTCCGAGCAGAAGCCAGATTTTTGAGAGCTTATTCTTACTGGGTTTTGTTGGATACTTTTGCTAAAGTGCCATTCGTGACAGATGCGGATAAGCAAGATCCTCAGTTTTTACCAAAGCAAATTTCCAGAACTGATCTCTATTCTTATATAGAAAATGAATTGAAAGAAATTGAAACAACACTTCCTGAAACTAATGAATACGGAAGAGTTGATAAAACAGCAGCTAATTTTCTATTATCAAGACTTTATCTGAATGCTGAAGTTTATACTAAAAGTCCAAAATGGGCAAAAGCAGCGGAATATGCAGAAAAAGTAATCCAAAGTCATTATAGTCTTGCTCCGAAATATCTTTATAATTTCCTTGCAGACAACCACACATCTCCAGAAATTATTTGGTCGTTGAATTTGGATGGCATTCAGTCCAAAACGTATGGAGGAACAACATTTTTCGTATTGGCTCAGACAGGCGGGACTATGCTCAATTACTTGAATATGGGAATTGCTGGTGGTTGGGGCAATATTCGCCTTCGTCCGGAATTTGTCAATAAGTTTCAATCATCAGATCAAAATTTTGTAGCTACAGATACTAATGCATTCACAAAAAATGACAGCAGGGCATTGTTTTTCAACATCGGACACAAAAAAGAAATTGCAGCACTTCCTGGAACTTTCCAAGATGGTTATGCTTTCACAAAATGGAGAAATGTTACTAAAAATGGAGTAGCAGGTTCAGATGCGGCCTATGTGGATACGGATTTTCCAATGTTCCGACTTTCTGAAGCCTATTTGACTGCAGCTGAAGCCTATATTAGATTAGGTAAAAATTCCGATGCGCTTAATTATGTGAACATTATTAGAAACAGGGCCTACAACAATGGGAATGGAGCTGTCTCCCTGTCAGATATGAATTTAAATTTCATTTTAGATGAAAGATCAAGAGAATTATCTTGGGAACTTCTGAGAAGAACAGATTTAATTCGTTTCAACAAATTTACAACTGCAGATTATCTGTGGAGCTGGAAAGGCAATGCTCAGGGGGGGAAAGCTCTAGACGCTAAGTTTAATATATTTCCTATTCCGTCATCTGATATCACTGCTAATCCTAATCTAATTCAAAATGATGGCTATTAAAAACAATTGATCTCACAATCAAGTATATATTATTTTCTTTAAGCTTCCTTTAGAGGAGGCTTTTTTATTAGATAAAATTGCTTTAAACCTGTTGTGCATTTAG
>DLND01000141.1:12231-14447 GCA_002476905.1 Flavobacteriales bacterium UBA7519 | reverse complement strand
ACAACCTATACAAACACAAATCACACGCTCAATCGGAATCAGCCAATCGTGCGCCTGATTTTCCTCAATCAATACAATTACCATAGCTGCAAGAGCAGAACGAAGCGTATTATCAAGCTTCAAAGCAATCCCGACCAAAATCGTTAAAGCCACTCCAAAACAAATCAAAAGAATATTAGGAATTGGAATTAAGAATAAAAGCATTCCAATAGAAGCGCCCAAAAGATTAGATTTGATTCTGTCATAAGCCAGCTTGTTACTATTATCAGGAGAGAAAACAATCACCACAGAAATCAACGCCCAATAAACAGGATATTGTGGAAGAAAAATATAAAACAGATAACAAATAGCTGCACCAATCACACATTTTATTAAGTAAATCCATTCTGAGACGGACACTCTTAACCTTAAAAATTTTGAAAACTGTTGTATAAAATTCGCCATCAATAGTTTGCTAGAATTGAAGCTTCAAAATTATAAAAGATAAAACGAAAGAAAGGTTACAGAAACATTATTTATGTCATAAAGATTTCATTTTCCTTTCATAATTATTAAATTGCAAGATCAAAAAATTTCAAAAAAAATGGAATATTCACAACTGGAACCAAAAGTGATTTGGAAGAATTTCGAAGCACTGAATTCGGTTCCCAGACCATCAAAAAAAGAAGAAAAAGTTATAAAATTCATAAAAGAATTCGGGGAGAATCTTGGATTACCAACAACCGTTGACGAAGTTGGAAATGTCATCATCACAAAACCTGCAACTGTTGGAATGGAAAACAGAACGCCAATCGTGATGCAATCCCACCTAGATATGGTTTGTCAAAAAAACAATGATGTAGATTTTGATTTCGAAACTCAAGGAATCCAAATGTATGTAGATGGAGATTGGGTACGAGCAAAAGGAACAACTTTGGGCGCTGACAACGGTTTGGGCGTTGCAACTATTATGTCCATTTTAGAAAGCAATGACATTGCCCATCCTGCTTTGGAAGCACTTTTCACAATTGATGAAGAAACCGGAATGACTGGCGCTTTAGCTATAAAACCAGGACAACTGAAAGGCGAAATCTTGTTGAACTTAGACACAGAAGAAGATGATGAAATTGATATCGGCTGTGCTGGTGGTGTGGATGTGACAGCTTCTGCAAAATTCGATTTAGAAGAGGCTAAAGGCGATACTTTCAAAATCGAAATCAAAGGTTTGCAAGGCGGACATTCTGGAATGGATATCATCAAAGGTCTTGGAAATTCTAACAAATTGTTAGGAAGATTGCTGTTTTTAGGATTAGATAATCAAATTCAGTTAATTTCTATCGATGGCGGAAGTTTGAGAAATGCCATACCTAGAGAAGCTAAAGCAGTATTTTCAGTTAAAAATTCAGAAGATTTTGTGGCAAAATTTGAACAATTGAAATCTGATATTTTGGAAGAATTTGCTTCATTAGAAAAAGATTTAGTTATCCATATCGAGAAATCAGATTCATCAGAAAAAGCAATTTCTGTTGGAGATTCTAAAAAAATAGTTTTTGCAATCAATGCTGCTCACAACGGCGTTTTCCGAATGAGTCCGGATGTGGAAGGCTTGGTAGAAGCGTCTAACAACGTTGCAAGAGTGGAATTGAAAAATGGAGAAATCAAAATATTAAACTTGACGCGTTCTTCCGTAGAATCTACAAAATGGGAAGTTGCAAATCAATTGAAATCTGCTTTCGAAAGTAATTCTTTGAAAACAGAATTCGGAGGTTCTTATCCGGGCTGGAAACCAAAACCTGAAGCAGAAATCATCAAAGTAATGACTGAACTTTATGAAAATAATTTCGGAGAAAAGCCATTAGTTGTTGCTTGCCACGCAGGATTAGAATGTGGAATCATTGGTGCCAATTATCCAAAAATGGAAATGGTTTCTTTTGGACCAACCATCAAAGGTGCTCACTCGCCAGACGAAAGAGCCAATATACAATCAGTTCAAAAATTCTGGAAATATACTCAGGAGATTCTGAAAAATATTCCTAAAAAATAACTTATACCAACAAAAAATGCTCATCTAATTAGACGAGCATTTTTTATTCAAAATCATAATCCTAGTGACCAGAATGTCCATCAGCACCGTGTGCGTGACCGTGCGCCAATTCTTCTTCCGTTGCAGGACGAGTGTTCAAAATCTCAACATCAAAATGCAAAGGTCTTCCTGCCATTGGATGATTAAGGTCTAC
>DLND01000141.1:0-12140 GCA_002476905.1 Flavobacteriales bacterium UBA7519 | reverse complement strand
TGGATGATTAAGGTCTACAACCACAGCTTCTGGAGTAACTTCTACAACCACAGCTTGGAAATTATTCCCTTGATTGTCAGACAATGGTAGAACAGCTCCAACTGGAGGCAACTCTTGTCCTTGGAACATATCAACAGGCAACTGAGTAACAGCTTGAGGATCTCTTTCTCCGTAACCTTCGCTAGGTTCGATCGTGAAAGATGTTGTTTCGCCAATATTCAAGTTCTGAATTTCTTGTTCAAATTTCGGAATCATTATTCCTACACCGTAAAGAAACGTCATTGGGTTTTCTGCAGAAGTCTCTTCTACAAATACTTTTTCTCCTGCTTCATCATTAGTATGTAGAACATATTTCAAAGTTACTACGTGATTTTTTTCTAATGCCATTTTGCAAATATTTAATTAAAATTGTTAATTTTCGATTTCGATAATGGACAAATGTAAGCTTTTGAAATTTAAAACAAGGTCATTATAAAATAATCTTTTAAGAAGCACTAATTTTTTTCTATTTTAATTTTTTTTCTTGAACTTAGCAGAATGGCAAAACTCAAAACTCAATATTTCTGTCAGAACTGTGGCGCACAGTATTCCCAATGGCACGGGCAATGTAAAACTTGTGGAGAATGGAATACACTTGTGGAAGAAATTGTAGAAAAATCAACAAAATCTGTGGTTGCAAAATCCAAATCTTCAATCATCAACATCATAGAAGTTGAAACTAATGAAGAGCCGAGAATCAAAACGCCTTCTGAAGAACTAGACCGAGTTTTGGGCGGTGGCATTGTTTTAGGCTCTGTAACATTAATTGGTGGTGAACCTGGAATCGGAAAATCGACTCTGCTTCTTCAATTGGCTTTGAAAATGAAGAAAAAAATTCTTTATGTTTCGGGTGAAGAAAGTGCGTCGCAAATCAAAATGAGAGCCGACCGTCTAGCCGAAGTCAAAAATCCAAACTGTTTCCTGTTTACTGAAACTAATGTTGAGAAAATCCTGCACGAAGCCAAGAAATTGATGCCTGATTTTATGATTATCGATTCTATCCAGACGCTTCAATCTCAATTGATAGAAAGTTCACCCGGAACGGTTTCTCAAATCCGGGAATGCTCTAACGAAATCATCAAATTTGCCAAAGAAAATAACATTCCAGTTTTTTTGGTTGGTCACATTACGAAAGATGGACAAATCGCGGGTCCAAAAGTTTTGGAACACATGGTAGATGTGGTTCTGAATTTCGATGGCGATAGAAATCATCTTTTTCGATTGCTTAGAGCGAATAAAAATCGTTTTGGTTCTACATCAGAAATTGGGATTTACGAAATGATTTCACAAGGTTTGAAAGAAATTAAAAATCCATCTGAAGTACTTATAACCAAAAAATCTGAAGAACTTTCCGGCAATTCTGTTGCAGTAACTCTGGAAGGCAATCGACCGATGCTGTTGGAGATCCAAGCTTTGGTTTCAACCGCAGTTTATGGAACGCCACAAAGAAGCTCGACTGGTTTTGATTCCAAAAGATTAAATATGCTTTTGGCAGTTTTAGAAAAAAGAGCAGGTTTCCAACTCGGCGCAAAAGATGTTTTCTTAAATATTACCGGAGGAATTAAAACAGATGATCCAGCTTTGGATTTGGCTGTGGTTGCTTCTATTTTATCAAGCAATGAAGATATTGCCATTTCGGAACATTACTGTTTTGCGGGAGAAATTGGTTTGAGCGGAGAAATCCGTCCAATTGCACAAGCGGAACAAAGAATTACTGAAGCTGAAAAATTGGGTTACGAAAAGATTTTTATTTCCAATCTTAATAAACTTCCAAAAAGAAAATTCGGAATTAAAATTGAAGAAATCAGTAAAATTGAGGATTTTGTGGAGTTACTATTTTAATCAAAATTTCAAATCATGAAAACTTGGACCAAATATATTTTTTTGATTCTTGCCATCGGAAGTTTACTGTATAACATTTATGATGGGTTTCAAAATAATTTCGAAAATGGCTTTTACACAATAATTAGTTTTTCTTTATTCAGTATATTAGCCATAAGTAAATTTACCAAACATCCTTTATAATTGAATTATCTCGCCCACTCGATACTTTCTTACACCAGCGGACAACTTGTTGGGAATATGATTGCGGACTTTATCAAAAATAATGAGCGAGAAAGTTTTCCATTGGAAATTCAGGAAGGGATTAAACTTCATCGGTTTATTGATACATTTACAGACACTCATCCAGCAGTTTCAGAAGCCAAGAAGATTTTCAGTCCACTAGTCAGATTATATTCGGGTGCATTTGTAGATGTTGCTTTTGATTATTTTGTTGCTCATTATTACCCAGAAAAGGAATTGAGAAATCATTCTCTGAAAGTTTATAAAATACTTTGGGAAAATGAAAAATGGCTTCCAGAAAGTTACAAACAAATGCTTGTAAGGATGCAACAGGATGATTGGTTGACCAATTATAGAACGGATCAAGGCATAAAATTTAGTATGCAAAATGTTCTTAATAAGGCCAAATATCTGGAGAAAGACATTTCTATATTTGAAGCTTTTATTGTTAACAAAGAAAAATTACAAATTTATTTTGATCATTTTTTTCCGGAGTTAATAAATAAATCTAAAAAAAATTTCTGCCATAAGCAGGATTATTAAGCATTTGTTACCAATTTCTGTAATGCAACTTTAAAAATCACATTAAAATCTAATTTTTATATTATTTTTTTTAATACTTTTGAAGTTAGGTTAAGATGTGGTACTATCAAAAAAAATAATAGGCATCCTTGTAGTTCTTTCATTCCTAAATGGAGCGAATGCACAGCAATACGCTACCAAAAAAATCGATAGTCTTATCGCTCTTTCTTTTCACCTTGCAGATAGACATCAAGCACTGCAAATATGTGCGAAAACCTATCAACTATCTGATGCTGCAGGATATTATCCCGGCAAAGCCAAATCCCTTAATGCCAATATCAACTCATACCTTGGTCTCGGTGAGCACGAAAAAGCACTCAGATCCGCCAATAAATTATACGAAATTGCAAGCAGCGAAGGCGATGACTATTATATGGGGCAAGCTCTGATAGCACAAACTCTTTCTTACGCTTATTTAGGTTTTTTTGAAAAGGCTCTCAAAATCAATAAGGACGCAGAAGTCATTTGCAGCAAAATAAAAGATAATGATGAATTTTATAGCTCTCTGGGACAAGTTTATGCTGGTAGAGCAGAAATCAAGAATTTGCAATATAAAGCACCTAAAGAGATATTGGCTTTTCAACTGAAAAGTTTAGGATTTTATAAAAAGATAAAAAACAGAGAAAAAAGAAATAGCTGCCTTGCCACTCTATACTCCAGCATTGCCTATACTTTTGTTGATCTGCATAAGTACAAATCTGCAATTGATCATAATAAAAAAGCATATGTTCTGGCCAAACTGGAAAATGACTCTATAAATCAAGCTTATGGATTATATGGTTTGGGTAGAGCTTTTATGGACATGAATAAAAGCGACAGTTCAGTTTACTATTATAAAAAAGCGCTTGTAATTTTTCAGAAAGCTAATGATGTTTATCGTCTGCAGAACATTTATGATTATCTGGCATCCATTTATGATAAAAAGAATAATGACAAGATATATTCTAATTATTCAAAAAAGGCCAGAGAATTATCAGAAATCATAAGAAAAAAAGAAAAAATAGAAACTTACAGACTTTCAGATTCAATCATTCAGGCAGAAAATCTTAACTGGTACAGGAGCTTCTATATTTTCGTAGGCTGTGTCATTTTTCTGATAGCTATTTTCGTTTTTTTTACATTGAAATATTTCAAAAGCTACAAAAAAGAAAAAGAGCAAAAAGAAAGCCTGAAAGATGAACTTATACAAAAAGAAAAAAAGCTTAGTCATTTGGAATTAAAGATCAACGATGCCTTTGCAGAACTTCTGGAATTGGCAAAAAATAATGATTCCTCTTTTCTGACCAGATTCAAAGAAGTATATCCTTATTTTTATAATCAACTCGTTTCTTCTTATCCCGAACTTACCACAGGACAATTGCAATTCTGTGCAATGCTAAGACTCAACTTTACCACAAAAGAAATTGCAAATTACAATAATATCTCTGTAAGAAGTGTCGAAACCAGGAAAAACAGACTGAGAAAACTTATGAATATTCCTTCTGATGTAGATCTCAACAAATGGATGATGGATTTTTAGTTAGTATTTTATACTTAAAAACCTAAAATATCAAAATATTGAAAAAATGACGTAGTTAAGTAGTAGATAATTTTTTGCAGTTTATCTATTTAAATGACAATCTTTGTTCCAGAAAAAAATTAAATAATCATATATTCTAAAAACACACATGATGAAACGGCAATCTGTATAGTAAAACAGATTTTGCACTGAAATTATCTTTTTAAACTAACTTAAAAAAAAGCTCCGGCAGATTGATTCCGGAGCTTTAATTTTGTATTATCGGAGAGATTTCCATCTAGGAATAATTTCTAAAAGACCAAGACCTATAAACAGAAATAAAACTGTAATATCAGAATACAAATAAGTACTCAGGAAATAATTATGCAGTCCGAAATGCAGCATAATGAATATAGGAAAAAAAATTACGCCGGCTTTCCTATTAAAAATAATTAGCAACCAACTGAGAATTACCAAAATATCAATTCCCAGAGTGTAATAAAAAAAACCAAAAGGAATATTGATAGCTTTATGCTGAGATAGCTCCGCAAGATCGGTATTGACACTTAAAAAAAACACGATCAGTATCAACCCGAAGATAATATAGAAACTTTTATTTTTTCTAAATTTTTCAGCTAATGAATTCATAATGTAAAATTACTAAAAAAGAGCTTAAAAAATAAGCTCTTTCCAATAGAAAATCTTCTACTAACTAACTATATACTAACCGCATTTATAAGACGGTTCTTATCACTGATATACTCTTCCATAGAGATCATACTCTCTGTTCTCATGACATCCTGAATATCATCGATCTGATAGATGATTCTTTTTGCATCTTCAGTATTCTTTGCTTTCATTTTACAAAAAATATTATATTTTCCTGAAGTCACACTTGCTTCTACTACATTTGGAATCAATGACAATTGTTTAAGAACTTCTTGAGTATGATTGGACTTAGTAAGTAGAATACCGATGAAAGCTGTAAAATTATAATCCAATTTACTGTAATCGATGTTTAAAGATGAACCTAGAATAATTCCCGCATCTTCCATTTTCTTTACTCTCACGTGTATTGTTCCTGCTGAAACATCCATTTGTTTAGCTATCTCTGTGAAAGGCATTCTTGTATTTTCTACCAGGAAGTCAAGAATTTTTTTATCGATATCGTCTAATTGATAATTCATTTCGATTTTATTATTAATTTAAAATAAACTTATTTTTTTTGCAAATTTAAAAAAATTAATTTAAATAAAAACATTTATTAAAAGATTAACACCTTTTAACAAAACATATTAAATACTATGACAATTATCATTTTTTAGGCTTGTTTTTTACAGAATCTGTTTTATTTGTTACCGAAATCATTGAGTCTGTTTTTATATTATTTTTCTTTTTAAATAGTTCTCTAAGAGAATTAAAACTTTTACTGTAAACAACTCCAATTCCATAATTTTGATTAGCACCTGGCGTTATGGCAGTGGTGATACCAATGTTAGATGGCTTCGAATATGCTCGGAACATCCTGCTTCCATTGTTATTTTTACTCCAGTCATACTCTACGATTCCTTCTACAGAAAGATAATTGGCATTAGTATTCTGGGTTTTGGTAATAGGAACTCCCAAGCCCGTCTTGAATTTGATTCTAGGAGAAAGTGCGAGACTTACACTGGTATTTGCCCTGTCAGAAGTATTTGATTTCGCATCTCCGCTGATATAATCTAGATTTATCTGGAAAGCACTACTGATGGTATTCAGAACCGAGCCTAATTGTTTAAAAGCCACATTGTATCCCGTATTTTGCAATGATTTTGAAATATTTGTAAAATCCAGACCACCAGAGTTAGGGACATTAAAACTATTAAGAACCAGAACAGATCCGAACTGAATTGTCTTTTCGTCCGCAGTATTTATTTTGGAAGCCAAGGTTTCTCTTACTTGTGATGGTGCATCCGGTGCCGTAACATCAAATTTGATATCTGGATCGGTCAATGTATTGGTAATTTTGGTTGTAAGAACTACATCAACTGGCTGAGAAATTGACATCTGCAAATAATCTCCGGTATTGGTAACGGTTCTTCTGTAATTTGCAATGATATCCAGATCTGGAGTCATAGGACTTCCGCTCCATCGGATACTACTGTTCTTTGCAATCTGAAATGTCCTGTTAAGCACTGCTTGTGAAACAAATGTACCATTATCTACAGTATAGGTACCATTCATAGAAATATTCCCGCTCCTTTCCATACGGAACTTCAGATGATCTGCATCGCCACGTACAGAAATATTCCCTACATCATCACCCACCAACACATTAACAAGTGAACCTTTATCTATCGTGACATCAAAGTCAATCAGCATATTTGCTCCCGATCTTTTCTTTTTTTCTACAGAAATAACGCCTGCATTATTCCTCTTCAAAAATCTTAATATTTTAAACTCCTCCACATTCGTTGTAGATGCACTATTAAAAGTAAAGGTGCTGTTGTTTAGAACTCTTAGACCATCATTCGAGGTTCCAATAGATAACCCAGTTACGGGACCATCTACATATAAGTCTCCCTGTGCAGTAACTCTTCCCCAAAAGAGGTCGTTTTCATCCTGAGTAGAATTAAGCACCAAAAGATTATCTGCACGCATAATGAGGTTGACTCCAAGAGAAGACAATGTTTCAAACTGAATAGATCCGGAAACATTTCCTTTTGAATTTTCCCTACCATCTCGGATTCCAATATTATTCAGAATGGCAAGCCCTCTGGAAAGATTGATAACAGTATCATCAAAAGAATAATCAACACCCGTAAACATAAGTTTTAAGCCAAACCCGTTCAAAGCAATATCACCACTATAATCGATATCATTGATAGGACCCGAAATTTTAAGATCACCGGTAGCCTTCCCTCGTAAATTTCCAAAAATTTCTTTGACAAACTGCTGCGCGAAGCCAAGATCAAATTCATTCATTTTCGCGTCTAGATTCAGGACGGGTGAAGCGATATTATTATCAATGGTTCCTGTCACATCCAAGGTATTTTTACCTAGAAATTCAGAAGACAAAGCTTGTATGCTTACATCAAAAACATTCGGTTTTTCGCTTTTGGTAATTTTTGTTTCAATATTGCCCATTCCTTTACCATTCATAAAGATATTTTCCACATTCAGATCAATCAAAGGTTCCAGATTTTCTCCGGATTTTCTGATTTGTACAGTTCCATTAGCTGTTCCTTTGATATCCATAGCATTGTTATCTTTCCCGAAAGCCAGGAGCTTGGAAATATCAAAATTTTTAACCTCTGCATTAGCAGTAAAATCTTTTCCAGATTTAAAATCAGCAGTTTTAACTAGCAGTTCACTATTATCAGAAAAAACCCGTAGGTTCTGAATTAAAACATCTTTTTCTTTCTTTCGGTAAGTTATAGAATGATTCAGTTCCGGACTCGTATCAACAGTCCAAGCCACACCATTGAATTTGACCGTTGTTGGTTCAAAACGAAATACATAATCTGCCTCAGGATTAGTTGTCTGATTGATATTAACGGTATATTCCTTCATTTCATTTGCAGTCTCATCATCGGGACTGCCCAGTTTGAAATCGGTTCCAATTCTAAGCAATTGCCCGTTCTCATTAGTAGCCGTGAGCTTCACGTCCTGAAACACTTTGTTTCCGTATTGGCCTCTTTTCACAGTTGCCAGCAACTGCTGGTTAAGATCAGCTGTGTTAATTCTGAGCCTCAGGCTGTCAATCAGTGTGCTGTCTTTCACTTTATTGAGATCTGGCTGGAATGTCGCATCAGTTTCAGCTAAAAATTTTTCAGCGTCCGTAAGTTCTCTTTTGTTAGCCAATATGTACTTGATCTTGTTTGCATCTGCACTTAGTACGAGATCATTGGTCGCTCCTGTGTAGTTACCGGAAACTTTCGCACCCTCCGGCAATTTGAGATCTGGCACAAAAAAAGAAACAAGACCTTGTTTTACATCCAATTCAAAATCAAAATATTGACCGTTATAAGTTTTTTTCGGAGGATTCCCAACCAGGATTTTGTTAATGCTATTGCTAATCATATTTCCAATATCCTCTAGGTTAAATCTACCTGCCAATCTCCCGTTGACAGCTCCGGGCGCATCTACTGAAACAATTCTGTTTCCATTTTCAAAATAAGCCTTAAGTTTGGAATCAGGAATATGAAGTTTTTGAGCAGGAGAATTCAGAACCAGATTTTTTATGCTGGTATCGAGATTCAGATCATTCAGGTTGGTCATAGAAACTTTTCCAACCAAATGTCCGCTAACAGAATTGGTATCACCAGCCGAAATCCCGAAATATTTCAAATTAACATATTGGATATCAGCATCAAAATCTGCAAACAGTCTTTTGGTACTAAAGTCCACAATTCCTTTGAAATCCCCTTTGAAATTAGCATCGTTGGCATTAACATTCCCTGTGAATCTTCTTTTGTTCAGAACACCATCGATTTCAATATTATTAAGGCTTTTGCCCATCAAATCTATATGATTGACATCCGAAGTCGTTTTCACATACATCGTATTCACATCAAAACCTTCTCCTTGAACATTGAATTTTCCAGAAATCAATCCAACTTGTTTGTTTTTTGTCAAAGCAGTCACATTCAGATCTTTAACTTCAACATAACCTTCGTATCTAGGGCGTTTTGTGCTATAATCAACCAAATTGAAATCCTTCATCTTTGCCTGGCCAATTCCTGTAATGAGATTACCACTGGCAAAAATCTGTTTCGGATTAACTTTTACAGATCCGTTATATTTGAGCCTTCCGAAATCATCCGCAAAATTTCCGAGCTTGGAAGAAATAAATTTTGGCAATGTCGCTTTCAGACCTTTGTAGGTAAAATCTGCGGAAAAATTCTTACTTTCAATAAAAAATTTCTTATCCAAAACACCGGATATACTCATTTTATTAGTATTGAGATTGATTTCCTGAGATCGAATCAAAAAATTATTTAATGTAAAATTATTCAATGGACCGGTCATCGTTCCGGAGATATTGATGGGTGTATAATTGTCCCAGTCCGGAACAAAATAGCTCAAATCATAGCCGCTGATCTGACTTCCGGGAATCATTTTAAGATCCCAATTGACCTTCTTTCCAAAATCTGCAAATTTTGTCTTCGGATCAAGATTAAGAGTTGCTTCACCTTGCAAAAGGGAATAATTGGTATTGAAGGTCAGATTTCCTAACTTGAGATGTTTTTTTGTCAGTTCAAAATTGGTAGAAAAAGTATCGACAATGTGTTCTTTACCGTAACGTTTGGTGATAAAGTTAAAATTTCTGATATCAGCAAAAACATTAGAACCTTCCACTCGAAGAGAGGTAACATTCAAGTTCACTTTTCTGGCGTCCAGCCATCGGCCTGCTTCCCCCGGATGATTTTCATTTACAATACTTGCCACTCCGTTAATCAGATCAATTTTCATCCCCATTTTAAAGGGCTTTTTATTTGGATTTCGAGGTTTCCCGTCATCGAAATTATCCACATAACGAACAAAATTACTGATGCTGTCCCCTTTGTAAGTGATGACTCTGATGACTGGATCTATAATAACTGCCTGATTGAATTTTATATCTCTGGTGTTGAATGCCAACGCAAACCAGTCAGACGCCACCCTAAGTTCTTTTGCTTTTACAAAATCATAATTCTTGTAATCTTTTAGCGTCAGTCCTTTTATGGTGACATCACCCAAGAAATTAACATCAATATCTTCAATCCTCATTCCCATTTTAAAGTCATTGTTCAGCATATCAATGGCCTGATTGGCAATGTAACGTTTTGTAACAGGAAGATTAATAGCGACCAATATCAATATGATAAGACCGAGAATTGTGAAAAATATATAGCTGATAATCCTGAGGAGAAGCGGGCTTTTCTTCTTGCTGATAGGTTGGTGAGCTTTTGGATTTTCGTTATTTGTATTTTTATTTTCTAACTTTGCCATTTAGTTATGAGCAGTTCAATTATTTTAGGTATAGAATCGTCTTGCGATGACACGTCCGCAGCAATAATCAAGGATAATAAAATCCTTTCCAACATCGCTGCCAACCAGCAAATCCATAATGAATATGGTGGCGTGGTTCCGGAACTGGCTTCCAGAGCGCATCAGCAAAACATCATCCCTGTTGTGGAGAAAGCATTCTCAAAAGCAAATATACAACAAAATGAGATTTGTGCGATTGGTTTCACACGGGGTCCCGGACTTTTGGGTTCACTCTTGGTCGGAACCTCTTTTGCAAAATCACTTGCGATGAGTCTGGATGTTCCGTTGATAGAAGTCAACCATTTGCAGGCGCATATTCTCGCCCATTTTATTGAAGATGCTAATCCTACACCGCCCACATTTCCGTTTCTATGTTTAACGGTTTCCGGTGGTCATACAATGATTGTTTTGGTTAAGGATTACTTCGATATGGAAATTATCGGAAAAACCATTGATGATGCCGCAGGTGAAGCGTTTGACAAAATCGGAAAAATCTTCGATCTCGATTATCCTGCCGGACCAATTGTGGATAGATTAGCTAAAGATGGAAATCCCGACGCTTTCAAGTTTAACAAACCGAAAATGGAAGCTTATGATTATTCTTTCAGTGGAATAAAAACGTCTGTTTTATATTTTATTCAGAAAGAAGTGAGAAAGAATCCAGATTTTATTAAGGATAATATCAATGACCTTTGTGCTTCTGTCCAAAAATCAATCATTGAAATATTGATGGACAAACTGGAAAAAGCATCAAGGGAACTTAACATTAACGATATTGCGATTGCCGGCGGTGTTTCTGCCAATTCTGGTTTACGGCAATATATGGAAGACAATCGTGAAAAACTCGGTTGGAACATCTTCATCCCAAAATTCGAATACACCACAGACAATGCCGCGATGATTGCAATGGTGGCGAAATTGAAATATGAACGTGGCGAGTTTACGGATATTAGGACTACGGCTACTGCGAAGTATGATCTTTAAAGTTTTTTAGTATTTTTGCAAGAACAAACATATACTATATAAATGAAAAAAATATTTTTTCTCTTTCTTTTTTTAATTTCAATTTTTAGTTTTTCTCAAAAATTTTTAGAGGCGAGAATTATCAAAACAGATAATGACACGATTAATTCTAAAATGAAAATAGAAACTAATATATTCTATAAAAATCTCATCAACGAAGCCAGTTTTTATAAAGTAGTCCGAACTTTAAACGAAAACAATGAAGTTGTTGAAAAAATTGACGCAAGAGATATTAAAGAATTAAAATTTACCGATCTTGAAGGTAAAGTAAGAACATTTGTTAATGATGGTAAGTTTTTGAAAGAATTACTGTTTGATGGAGAAAAAATTAAATTTTATAGAGGGCTTTCACAAAATTTATACGATGGCGCAATTTCTTCCGATTATTATTTAATTGATTTGGATCAGAAAAAATATGGATTGAGTACAAAAAAAATACTTGAAGCTACTAAATCAAAACCTGAGTTAGCACAAGATATCAAAAATTGGGATCGAAAAATAAATTCGTTGAATGAAATTCTAAAAAAATACGAAGAGTAAAGAATTGTCTCTTCACTTTTTAAATATCAACTCTCATACGGGTTATTGCTCGTAGACAAAATATTGAACTAGCAACAAAAGCTAAGGTTTAAAAATATTAATGAAAATCCTCCTAGAAGAAAAAATCCTAGAAAAACAAGCCAAAAAAAAATCTAAATTTTACTGGATTTTAGAAACTATTACAGGCAAAACTGAAGCTTCGGTAGAATCTGAGGAGTTTGACTTAATCAGTTCCGAGACAGGTTATCTTCAGGATATCAAAGAGGAAATTTTGGAAACCATCAATACTGAAAATGTTTTCAGCTTTGCTTACGAGCCAAAAGAAGGCGATTATCTCTCCATCAAAAACAATTTGAAAAAACAGGAATACCTTAATTTGATT
>DLND01000078.1:2046-23470 GCA_002476905.1 Flavobacteriales bacterium UBA7519 | reverse complement strand
CCCAACTTTTGATCTTGATCCCTTTTTTTTAGTGTAGAACTTCATATTTTTTGAAAACTAAGTTTTGTTAGGCTAATCTAACTTTTGATATTTTTATAGAATGAAAGATTTAGTAAAATCATCAATATTTATATTTATTCTCTGTTCTATAATTTTAGATAATCTCAAAAACCTTTTTGTCGGTTTTCCTTTATAATGAGATTTGAAATGTTTCTTGTAGAGTTGTAAATAAATATCATCTTCCAGCATTGCGCCAAACATCTTGCTCCAACCTCTCACTTTCTTTGATTCTAATTGTTTTGCATACATCAATCCTGGATTTGCAGAACGGTGTATAAAATAGCCATTTATCAAATGTAATTTTCTGCATACTTTTCCAGTTCGGGGACAAACAAAAAACCATAGTTTGCCCTTTCCTAAATTAGATGGTCTTGTAATGAGTTGCGAGGTGTAATTTATTTTATCTGTGTCTTGATACTTGTAGTCAAAGGTAATTGAACCGTTATTTTCTCCTGTGTGAATAGATACGGAGATTGAACCCATATTTTCTTTGGTGTTGCGGTTCGTCCAGTTTATCGTTGTACTTACAAAATTATCAGGTCTTAATAGTTTCATTCTTTTCAAGTCTGCAATTGAAATCATTTTTAATCTTTCTATCTCTGTCGGGTATGTTGCGTATCTTGCCATTTGTTAAACCTAAATTATTAAGGAACTTCTAAAAACTGAATTGTAACTGATTGGATTTGTAGTTTCTTTTTTCAAATTGTTTTTGATTGTGTTCTTTGTTTGTTTTGGTATTTCGGATATTATGAGCAATAAAATAAATTTGACGGTCAAGATTTTTTCCTTTTTGTTTTTCGGTCAAAAATCTTTTTTCAAGGTCTTTATAAATTTCAGGTTTATTTTCTTTGTAATGTTTCAGACCTGCAATACACAAAAATTTACTTACTTTTTTCTGCATCGATATATCTAATCCAGTCACTAAACAAACTCTATTATTTTGATTAAGTGGTGCAAGTTCACACTTTAACAGTTGAGAGTGTGTTTTCCCAAAATGTACTTTTCTTTTATTTATCGTGTTTTTCTGTGGGGAAATTGCACCACTACTAAATGAAAAAAGTTTATCAATAATTTGCATTTTGATGAGGTGGTGCAAATTATTTTTTGATTGCAAAATTGAGTAATATTTTTCTTTATATCGTCCGAACTTATTACGATATTTTGGTTGTATCATTTCAGTCCAAAAATCAATAGTTTTTGCGTTTTGGATATACTCGACCTCATCGGATTTTAAAACATTCAAATCAGGTTCTAAATTGATTAATAGAGTTCTTTCCCACTCGTTGATGAGTTCCTGTGAAAATATTTTATAAGTTTCCAAATTCAGTAAATCATCTACGGTAACTTTTGTCTTTTTTAATATTGTTTTCGTTGGGCGGGATTTTTTATGTTTTACTTCAAATCGAAACGTGTCAATATCAATTTCAGGAGCATTTAAAACTTCGTGGCATTGTATTCCTTTGGCGTATGCCTTAATAGTTTTTTCTTCGGAAGTATCTGATTCTTTGTAAAATGGCTTTTTAATTGGGTCGGGAATTATGAAACGTGTCTTTTTGTAAAAATAAAGTCCATTGATGAGGTTTTTTATATCGGTTTCAGGAATAATATTTAAACCAAATTCGATATTACAAACATTCAGCTCGTTGTATTCTCGTTGTTTTATTCCTAAGTAGGTTAGAATTTCAATAACCGTTTTTATACTGTTTGACGGTGTGAAATCATTGCCATTGTGTAGATAGTTGTTGTAATGATAATGCGGACTCGTATTAATTTCCAAATGTCTGTAACCAATCAAAACACCATTCTCAAAACTTTTACGAAAATCCAAACTCAATTTGATGCCAAAATCTTTGTGCATCAATGAAAAATAATTGTTTGTTTTGGGTCTGCAAACGACAAAATCAGGATGTTGTAGCATCCTGTTTATTATGGTCTGATTGTAGGTTAAAAACTTCGTATTATCCAGCATTAATTTTTATCTTTGTGATGTCAATAGGTTGCCTATTGTCAGGTTTGAACGACCAAAAGGGAATACAGTTTTTGTACTCCCTTTTTTTGTGTTCTCAAAAATTTTGGATGAGGTGTTTTATCAGATGGGTTCTGTCTGTTGGTGTGTGTGGGTAGAATTGTTTACAGGCTCGTATCTCTATTGTTCCGCTATCAGAAAGATATTTGATAATGCATAGAGACTTTACGCCGTTAATCGGCAAGTCTGAATAGTAAAAATCTTTTGTTTCGGTTGGTCGCAATCCTGTTAATGTGCATTTGCTCCAGTTGTTACCGTTGCGGATTCTTAAAAGTAGATTTGCGCCTGTAATTGAATTGTAACCGTTATTTTTCTCCAGTCTGATAAGGTTAGGCAAAAGTTCCTTTTCTGCGGAATGTAGTTTGAATTGTGCAAAAGTCTTTTTTACCTCATCGAGTGTATAGGTCAGTTTGTAACTGTCGGGAATGAACGTTTTTGTAGTCATTGCAATCAATATTAATCGTTAATAATCATTGCATTTTCTATCTCGTCCAGTCTGTAATACACTCTTGCACCGAGTTTATACGACTTTAAAATTCCCCTTTTCTTCCATTCGTGAATGGTTGGTTTGGTCACGCTGAACCGTTCGCAAACTTGGTCTGCGGAGAGATAGCGTTTTGGCTCGTTGTCCTGTAATGTTTTGGTAATGTCAGCAAACAAAGTGTTTTTAACTTCGTTTACAATTTCCTGAATAAGTGCGGTAGGTTCTACACCTACGAAATTGATTGTTTGCATTGTATCGTGGTTTTTATTGTTTCACGATACAAATAGAGTAATGGGAATTTGATGGGAAATAAAGTTTTTCCCATTTCTTAACTTATTGAAGTATTTTAGTTAAATCAATATTAAACTGATTGAATTTACTATTTGCTAATTGTAGGTTTTTAGGATTATTATAGGGACTGTTTTTGTGAGCATCGTTTTTCTTTACGCCTAACATTACACCTAAATTTTTGGCTATTGTCCCAGAAGGAATACCTGTGAAAGAAGATAGTATTTCAGCAGTTTGTTTTTCGTTATTATTATCATTTTGCAAGGATTGAATATATTTTATTATTCCCAATTTTTCCAAAATTATCATTCTCTCTAATGGAACACTATCAGAAAAATCATTTTCAATATCATCGGTTGTAATAGTATTAGGTTGATTGTTTTGTAATTGATTGATAAACTTTAATTCATCCGTATTTAATGAACTTTCAATATTAGAGATTAGATTATCAAAATTCTCTTTGAAAGGTGTCTTGTAAATTTCAATTCCATAATCTTCCATAAATTTTTTATACAATTCCGTTCTGACTTTATAATAATCTCTCAATTGATAGGCACTAATAAAATTGCTCTCACTTTTATAAATCCCTAATTGTAATAAAAACTTATTCAGATTTGTAAATGTTTTTTTAATCTCAATTTCTAATGAATTTAAGTTGTTTTCTCTTGAATCTTTATAGTCTTGTAAGTTTCTTTTCTCAGTATTAATTTTAGGCTCTAAGTAGTCATATAAATTGCCAAAGAAATCATTGAACTTTGATATTAAATATCTAAACTCTGTGTTAAAATTAATTTTGTGTTGGTTTAATTCGGCGTTTGAGAGGTCAGATGAAAGTTTGTCATTTTCGGATTCGATATTTCTATAAATATTACCATTAAAATTATCTTGTTGTCTAACTACTTTATACAATTGTGATAAACCTGGTTTGTAAATGTCGATAATACTGATTGGTTGAGTTAATGACGTTTTATTTTCTTTAATTTTTTCATCAATCCATTCTGCAATTCTCACAACCGAAAAACCAAAATTTTTATATCTTTTTTCATTAAAACAGAAAAACAGTTCATCATTACTTTCTCGTTCTAAATTAAAAAAAACAAATTTCTCAATGTTTTTTATAGACCTGTAATTGATTTTAAAATTATCATTTTCGCCATAAATACTTTCTTTATATTCATTTCCATAAACAATATCCAAAATTTCACAATCATATAGAATTTTTACTAATGTTTTATCTTTAAAATCTTCTTTAAAAAATTGATTCCAAACAAAATAGTTTGAAAATCTTCTATCAATAGTTTTAGTTAAAACCTCTAAAGAAATATAATCTATTAACTCCTGTTTCGTATTTAAATGTTTACCTATTGAATCCATCCAATCTTGTGGCTCATTTTTTAGTTTTATTTCTTTTCTTATTTCTTTAAAATGATATTTTCCTGACCATCTTACAAACGGCTCATACAATTCTTTTAATGCAAATAGAAAATCTTTTTCAGTAGCATCAGGAAATTCTTTTATCCAATTTTGAAAGTCAAAGTAGTAATTGGCTTCAAATTCTTTGAATGAATAGTAAAATGGTATCTCCATCGTTTGAGGTTTGAACGGTTATTAAAAAAGTCGCATTTCTGCGACTGTATTAGATTCTGCTAAAAATAAAATCCGCAGGAATGTTTAAAGTGTTATAAATCCCTTTCAGAAAATCCAAATCGGGTTTTCGGTTGCCTTTTAATATTTGATTCAATTTTGGCAAAGGAATATCTGTTTTTTTGGATAGTTCTGTTTGGGTCATATCCTTTTCAAACATTTTTATTTTTACCATTTCTATAATGGTTTTCGGTGCAGGGAACTGATAATATTGGTTTTCGTATTCTTTAACCTCATCAGTCAAAGTTTGCAATGTTTCCAGCTCTTTTACTGATACATTGTCCTCTCCCTTTTTCATTATCTCATTGATGAGGTCAAGGGTTTTATTATACTGTTTTTCGGTTTTTATTTTCATTTTACAGGTCTTTTAGATTCAGTTTGTCGTATTCTGTATGTGTTCCGATAAAACGGATAAAAACGGTTCTCACGTTAAAAAATATCCGTGCTATCAGTCGGCAATCATTCCCTTTGATGTTAAATACAAAAAGACTGTCTCCTACATTATCCACGCTATTAAAGTCTTTTTTCATTTCCGCAAAATTGCTCCAGTCTGCATTTTCGGTTATCTCATACCAGCGTTCCAAAGGTGCATTGTGTTTCGGGTGGGTTTCTGCGTAGTCTTTCAGTATCTTCTTTGAGATAATTACCATAGGGCAAAGTTAAATTTAAAATTTCAAAAAATGAAATATTTTTTTATAAAATGAAATAATTAGTTTCTTTGAAACATTATGTTTGGAAACATAAATATATTTTTCAAATAATGAATGTAATAAGATTTTTGAACGTAAATAGGTTTGTTTCTAAATTCTTCAAATGTTGGTTTGAAATAATCTTTAAATTCGTGATGAACTGGTATTTGAAAATTTACCATAAAATCAAAATAGAAAGGAATGTCAGTATTGATAATGATTTCAAAATCAATATCATCCATTTGTTTTATTTCTCTCTCAATCCTGTCAAACTCTTTTCCGTATTCTATTGGTGTGAGTTTTCGATATAAGATTGGTGTTACTTTTTCCATATCAGATTGTGAATCTTGAATTAATTCTATTCCAAATGTTTTTATTCATTTCTGTTACATTGAAAATATTAGTTTTTACTTTGCTAATAACTTCGTGTAAAACCTCATCAATGTAAATATAATTTTTGTTTGGTTCTTTTGTTTCGGCTCTTTTGTATGTAATTTCAAAAGAATCTCCGTTTTCATAAAGTGTAATTGTTTTCATATCAATAGAATTTTAAAATTAGTTTGCGGTTTTACTATTTTGTTGAGGTTCTGTTTTCGGTTCTTGCTCCAGTTGTTCCCAATATTTATACATTTGTTCGGATAGGGTACTGTTGTCAATCCCGATATATCCCAAAAACTCCTTTTCTGTTTTATGTCCTGTTACGCTCATAATGATTGCAGTTGGTATTTTGCTGTAATACATTGTTGCAAATGTTCTACGGCAAACGTGAGAAGATACTAATTGATAAAACGGATAATCTCCAAAAACATAATGTTTCTTTTCTTTGTCATAAACTCGTCCGTATTCCAAACGGTCTATATTGGCGAGTTTGCAAACGGTTTCCAAATGATTGTTAAAAATTGTTTTGGAGCTGTCTAAATTGGTTGAGAAAACGGGCGGAAAATTTCCATTGTATTTTTCCAAAATCTTCTTTACTTCATCGTGAATAGGTACTAATACTGGCGTTTTGGTTTTCTTTTGGGATAGGTTAATATATTCTTTGCCGTTGATGTTTACGATTTTGTTTTTATTCATTGAGAACAAATCGGATGCTCTTTGTCCTGTGTAGCAACCGACAATTAACCAATCTCTTGTTAATTCTAATTTCGAGTTGCCTATCAGTTTCAAATCCTGTATCTGCAAAAGTTCGTTTTCCGTGAGGTAATGCGTTGGCGTTTCTACTGTAAAACCTTTAATCTCATCGATTTGATTATTCAGTTCTATATTTTCCTGTCTTGCACTTTTAAAAATGGTTTTAGTGTATTTTAAATATTTTCCTACTGTATTCTCTGCGAGGTTCTGACTTCTCAAAAACAAAACAAAACGGTTTCCTACGGCTAAGTTATAATCTGATACTTTTAGTCTTTTCTTTTCGGTTTGCAAAAACTCTTGAAATTTTGAAAGGATGGTAATTTGTTTTTGCTGTGTGCGGATTGTGATAGGTTGCCCTCTGTATTTGCGGAATGGTAGGATAGTGGTTTTATAATGTTCTAAAAAGTTATCAATATAATCCAGCTCAATTATTCTTTTGCCCTCATTGTAAAATGCATTAATAACCTCATCTAACCAATCTCCGTTTATTATTTCGTTTTCTTTTCGTTTCTGATATTCTTTGATAATGAATGTTGAAAGGTTGGAAAGTTTTGATTTTAGATTTTCGTGGTCGGTCAAAAATTCCTTTGTTCCTGACTTTATATTTTTGGGTGTTCCTTTAGTGTTGATTTTTCCGTTCCAGTTTTCAGGGTTTACCAATTCTCTTGTTTTTCTTCTAAGATTGGTTTGTCTGTCTGCGGAAAAAAGAACGTAAATAATGGAGTTGGGTTTATCCGAACGGATTTGATAATTGACTGTTGCCATAGCTGTAAAGTTTGAACAATACAAAGATAGCTAAATTTTATTTTTGGCAAACCGTTGGCGAACCAAATACGGTTTTATTCTTAATCTATTTTACCGTATTTATATAAACATTAATAATTAACATTGATTATCAGTAATTTATGATATATGATAAAAAATATAAAATCAAATAAATTAAAACTAATTACGTTGTTACTCTCCCTGTGGGTCTACAAACCACCTTTAGAAATAAAGGTGGTTTTTTATTTTTTCCGGTCTCTTTTTTTTAGATTAGTAACACGATTTATGAACTATTATTTAGCTCAAAAGAAAATGTACTTCCGGAGCCTAATTCTGATTTTACGGAGATAGATCCGCCCTGAGCTTCTATGAAATGTTTGCTGATACTAAGTCCCAAGCCTGTTCCTTCTTTGCCGCTTCCGGGAATTTTAAAGTAACGATCGAAAATTTTGTCCTGATACTGTTGCTCGATTCCTTTGCCGAAATCCTGAACAGAGAATTTGGTTTTATTACCTTCTTTAGTAATGCTAATATCAATCTCCGAATTTTCATAAGAATACCGAATCGCATTGGATAAGAGATTATTGAGAACCCAAGATGTTTTTTCACTGTCCGCAGTTATGCGATAGAGTTCTGCATCCTGCCTGATATTGATACGGATGTTTTTTTGTTCCGCAGAAGATCTGTTCGCATTCACAGCTTCTTCAATTATGGTTTTAATGTCAGAATGTTTGATATCAAGCTGTATTGAGCCACTTTCCACCTGAGTGATATTCAGTAGTTCGCCTGTGATTTTCAGCAATCTTTCGGAATCTTCCCTGATGCCGTTGACAAGATTCTTCTGTTCTGGGTTTAGATCTCCGATTTTTTGATTTTCCAACAGCTGTAATCCCATTTTTATTGATGAAATCGGGGTTTTGAATTCGTGGGAAACTGTTCCGAGAAAATTAGTTTTAGCCAGATCAAGTTCTTTAAACGGCGTAATATTTCTCAGCATAATAACCTGACCGATAAAGCGGCTTTCCTGTTCTCCCGTAGGTACAATATTGATGTCAATTATGTCTTTCATAAAATAACTTTCCTTTCCATTTGCATAGATTTTTATAGGCTCTTTATCCGTATTTTCAGTATCGTTGATAATAACTTCCTTGATCAGATTTCTGACAAGATCATTTGTAACAGCGATATCCTGGATCTGCTTTCCTAAAAAATAGTCTTTCTTAAGTCCTGTAATTTTCAACGCTTCATCATTCACAAAAAGAACTTTTTTGTTTTCATCAATGCCAATTACCGGATCATGCATATTATCGATCAGTGTTTCAATACGTTTCTTTCCCCGGATGATTTTTTCCAGACGGCTTTCTGAATACTCCTGGAGTTTTTCCGCCATAGTATTGAAGGATTTTGCCAACTCACCAAACTCGCTTCTGCTCTCAAAATGGATTCTTTCTTTATAATTTTGATTAGCTATCTGCCTGATGCTTGCCGTCAGAATTTTTATGGGGTCTGCGATATTTGACGGAAGATTAATCAACAGAATAAAAGCAATGATAAAGCAAATCATGCCTGTTACGGAAATGGCGAGAATTGCGCTTTTAGCTGTAGAATCGGCAATACTGCTTTTATGTTCTATAGCGCTCATATTCAGTTGCATAAGCTCCGCAATGTCTTTTCTTATAGATGATTGGAGATTTATATTTTCCGAGTCTCTTTTCAGTGCCTCGAAGTGGACAGCGACATTATCTGTTGCTTCTTTTTCTCCAGGTTCTGTTACATTTTTCTGTTGTTTTTGCAAATGTTTTTCAAATACTTTGAACGCAAGCGGATCTGTATTAATCTCATCAAGTGCTAAAAGCATATTTCTGGAATATTCCAGTGTATTGTAATTGGCCTTCAGGATATTATTCGTGTCTTTTTTTAGCTGATTGATATACCAGCCACTGAGAACGGACAAAAAAAATATCATCAGAAAAAGAAGTCCTACGCCTATGTTTAGTTTTGTCTTAATTTTCATATTATAGTGAAAAGCTTTTAGTAAAAGTGAGATCTTTTAATAATACTTGTTTCATTTTACATCTTACTTTCAATTTACGAATCTTCTAGCTTAATATTACCAAATCTATATTTTCTTTTGATAATTTATTGAGCAAAGAATTGAAAGTATCCGTTGCAGCAATGATTTTCCAGATGCTGAGATGTGGTTTTCCGATGCAGACTGTGGTGATTTTTCTATCCTCACATTGCTGCATAATGATATGAGCAACATTTGTACCCTCTACTTTTATAATTTCGGCTCCCAATTCCGTAGCTAATTTAAAATTATTAATAAGATGTCTCTGCTTATCCAGCGCAATTTTATCCGGACTTTCTTTGGGAACCTGCACATACAGCAAAAACCACTGACTATTATAATAATTAGCCAGTCTGGAAGCTTTGCGAATAACATTTTTTGCAGTTTTTTCGTTGGAGCTGATACACGCCAGAAAGCGCTCTTTCCGAACATTTTTAATGACCGAAACTTCCGTTTCCACTTTTCGCTGAACCTGTGCGGCTACTTCTTTCAAAGCTAACTCGCGCAGCTGAAGAATGTTTTCACTTTTAAAAAAATTACTAAGCGCTGAATTGATTTTTGAACGGTCATAGATTTTACCAGCTTTCAGACGGTCAATGAGCTCTTCTGCGGTCAGGTCAATATTCACTACTTCATCTGCCTGAGCCAAAACGCTGTCGGGAATCCTTTCTTTGACTTCAATATCCGTTATGCTTCTGATGTCTTCATTCAGACTTTCGATATGCTGAATATTAACCGCACTGATGACATTGATACCTGATTCCAGAATTTCTAAAACATCCTGCCATCGTTTTTCATTTTTACTACCTTCGATATTGGTATGGGCCAGTTCATCTACAATCACCACTTCCGGACGAAGATTAATGACTGCCTTTACATCCAGCTCGTCCAATTCTTTTCCTTTGTAAAACAATTTTCTTCTGGGAATGATTGGTAAACCTTCCAGCAAAGCGTGTGTTTCCTTTCGGTGATGCGTTTCAATATAACCGATTTTAACATCGATTCCGTTTGACAGAAGCGAATGTGCTTCCTGCAGCATCCGGTAAGTTTTCCCGACACCCGCACTCATCCCGATATAAATTTTGAACTTTCCACGCCTTGATTTTTTAATCAGATTGAGGAAATCCTGAGCAGATTTTTTTTCGTCCATAGCATTTTTGTGAGAAGTTAGAAGATAGAAGTAAAAAGTGATAGGTAAATGTAGAATGAGAAATTAAGAATTAGAAGTGAGAAGAAGAAAATACTTCAATTTTACCATTAAATCCAGGCTCCATTTTTTTAATTCTCCCCACTTCTAACTTCTCACTTCTCACTTCTCACTCATTAAAAACTAACAGCGAGTGATGTAACAGCTGAAAAGTTATTTTTTCGGAATTCATTATCTCTGTAAAGGAAAATATGGTCTTTGCTGTTCAGGCTTTTGACTTCCGTTCTCCAAACCAAATTCGGAAGAATCCAGTAATCCACATTAAAAGAGTATCCAAAAGTCTGGAACCCATTTTCAGTTCCTGTAGCTATAATAACGCCGTTTTTGTCTTGGTAATATTCGCCTCTTGCTGCAACACTCAGCTTTTGAGTGGGACTGTATCTGGCAATAACTACCGGTGAATACCAGATATTATATTGGTTGCTACCTTTTGATTTTTGTTCTGCACCGATATCAAATCCTGTTGTCAAAGCAAAATTATCTGCGAGCTGGAAAATACCATATAAATTGTGGAAATACCGCATCTGTCTTATGCTGTCCGGTTTATCATTCCCGATAAATGAGCTGCTGTTCAAGGTTATTTTTTCAGTTGGTTTATAAGTCAGTTGATGACCAAAAGCGACAGTAGAATTACCATCCACCCGCTGGATTCTTTGCCATCCATTTAGGATCAATCCGCTAATGAACCATTTTCCGTTATCACTTGTGTAAGAGATTTTTGCCCCACTTTCGAAATAAGGAGAATTGTCTGCCAAAATACTTCTTGTCAAAGTAAAACAGTCTTTGCTGATGGCACTTTCAAAGCCAATGTGAGAAGGTAAAATACCCGCATCTATCCAAAGGTTTTTACTCTTTGAGATTTTAACCCCAACATTAGCTTCATAAATATTTTTCAGAACACCCGGTTCAGCCGCATAGTTTGAGTTCATATAGGTTCCTACTCCCAAAGCTATATTAGCTCTTAGTTTTTCAGTTTCGTAATTAGCTTTTACAAATCCTAAATTAAGATTGACCTCGTTGTTTCTGTTGTGGCTGTAAACAAATCCCGGTCTTGTATTGTTCTCAGGATTGTTGAAGTCATACTGATAATACACCTCTGCATAACCAGAGATTTTTAAAGGGTTTTTAGTTTCGGTTTCTTCCTGAGCGTGCAGTGTAGAAACTGCTCCAAGCATTAACAATGCCAGTAATGATAGTTTTCTTTTCATTTCATTTCTAAATATATAATTTACTTCGAACCGTCTAATGCGATATTGAGTTTTAAAACGTTGATTTTTTCAGTCCCGAACATTCCAAGGAAAGGAGCTTCGGTACTTTTTTCGATAAGTGAATTGACTTTGCTGATGTCGATCTTTCTGATGTAAGCAATTCTTTGAGCCTGAACTTTAGCCGCCTGAACAGAGATATTCGGGTCTAGACCAGCTCCACTCGCAGTGACAATATCAGAAGGAATCTCCGATTTTTTAACTGTCGGATTGTGTTTCATAAAGTTCTCGATTCTTCCTTCAACTTCTTTCAGATAATCCGGATTAGAAGGTCCTTTGTTACTTCCACCTGCTCCCGCAGCATTATAGTCTACAGCCGACGGACGAGACCAGAAATATTCGTCCTTGTCAAATTTTTGCCCAACATTAGCGTAAAATTTCTTGCCTTTGTATTCGATGATTTCCCCTTTTCCATTATTAGGAGCAGCCTGAGCTATTCCGTAAATTAGAAAGGTGTAAATTCCTGAAAAAAACACAGCACAGAAAAGTGTTAATCTGATGGCTGGTAATATATTCTGTTTCATTTTATTATTTTTATTTGGAATGTCAGAAGCCAGCTGATGTAAATTCTATTAAAAAATTAAATTTCTTAATCTCCATCAGTTCCAGCGTCTTAACATTGCTTCAGTTTGTTTAAAATTAAATAAATAGCGAGACAATGATGTCGATGAGTTTAATCCCGATAAATGGTACCAAAACACCTCCCAAACCATAGATCAAAAGGTTTCTTCTCAATAATGCACTCGCTCCGATGGGCTTATAAGCCACACCTTTTAATGCTAACGGAATTAACATCGGGATGACGATCGCGTTGAAAATTACGGCTGAAAGAATTGCTGATTCAGGTGAATGAAGTCCCATAATATTCAATCCTTGCAATGCCGGAATGGAAGCAATAAATAATGCCGGAACAATCGCAAAATACTTCGCCACGTCATTCGCAATACTGAATGTTGTAAGCGTTCCTCTCGTCATCAGCAATTGTTTCCCGATTTCCACCACTTCAATCAGTTTAGTCGGGTCATTATCCAAATCCACCATATTTCCTGCTTCTTTTGCAGCCTGCGTTCCGCTGTTCATCGCAACACCCACATCTGCCTGAGCCAAAGCCGGCGCATCATTGGTTCCGTCTCCCATCATCGCCACCAGTCTACCCTCAGATTGTTCTTTTTTAATATAGTTCATCTTATCCTCAGGTTTTGCTTCCGCAATAAAATCATCTACTCCAGCTTTTTCAGCAATAAATTTAGCTGTCAGAGGATTATCTCCGGTTACCATTACGGTTTTAATACCCATTTTTCTCAATCGGTCAAAACGCTCTTTGATTCCAGGTTTGATAATATCCTGTAATTCTATAACCCCAAGTGCTTTTTCATTTTCTGAAACCACGAGCGGCGTACCACCGTTTTGCGAAATTTCTCTGACTCTCTCTGCAACTTCCGGAGGGAAAGTATTGCCCGCATTTGTAACCAAATTTTTAATTGCGTCAGTTGCGCCCTTTCTGATTCGTGTGTTTTCATAATCAACGCCTGAACTTCTTGTTTCTGCAGTAAAGCTGATAAATTGAGGTTCTTTTACTTCATAGCTTAGAGGATTAATTCCAGCCAATTCAATAATTGATTTCCCCTCAGGTGTTTCATCAGCCATAGAACTTAGAACAGCAGCTTTGATTAAAGCTTTTTCATCCACTCCATTTGCCGGATAAAAATGGGTCGCTTTTCTGTTTCCGATTGTGATTGTTCCGGTTTTGTCCAGCAAAAGAACATCAACATCGCCTGCTGTTTCTACAGCTTTTCCGCTTTTGGTAATCACGTTGGCGCGTAAAGCTCTGTCCATTCCTGCAATGCCGATGGCGGATAATAAGCCACCAATCGTTGTTGGAATCAGACATACAAATAATGAAATAAATGCAGCAATGGTAATGGGCGTATTGGCATAATCTCCGAATGGTTTTAACGTCACCGTAACGATGATGAATACCAAGGTAAATCCTGCTAAAAGTATCGTTAAAGCAATCTCGTTTGGTGTTTTCTGTCTTGAAGCTCCTTCTACCAAAGCAATCATTTTGTCCAGAAAGCTTTCTCCACGTTCTGTTGTGACTTTAACTTTGATTTTATCAGAAAGAACTTTGGTACCTCCTGTTACACTACTTTTATCACCACCCGCTTCACGGATGACGGGAGCAGATTCTCCAGTGATGGCACTTTCATCAATGGTTGCCAACCCTTCGACAATTTCTCCGTCTGACGGAATGATATCTCCTGTTTCACAAACAAAGACATCGCCTTTTCGGAGCTGGTTGGATGGCACTATTTTAACTTCATTACTTGAAGCCAGTATTTTTGCAGGCGTTTCTTCTCTTGTTTTTCGCAAAGAATCTGCCTGAGCTTTACCTCTTGCTTCTGCAATAGCTTCAGCGAAGTTGGCGAAAAGTAAAGTAATGAATAATATAAGTGTTACAATAATATTGTAGGTCAGACTTCCCTGGCTTTGTTCACCAAGTGCTATCCAAAGACAAACACCTGCCATTACGAAAGTCCCGATGTACACCATAAACATCACCGGATTGCGGAACATTTTTGATGGATGTAGTTTTATAAATGATTGTTTCAATGCCTCATTGACTAATTCTGCCTGAAACAAATTGTTATTTCCTTTCATTATAATATAGATAAGAATTAAAGTGAAAAATATTCAGCGATTGGACCTAATGCTAACGCAGGGAAGAATGACAACGCTGCCACAATTGCAATCACTGCAAATACCATTAAACCGAATGTTGCTGTATCTGTTTTGAGCGTTCCTGCACTTTCAGGAATATATTTTTTAGCAGCAAGACTTCCTGCGATCGCAACCGGTCCGATGATCGGTAAATATCTCGCCATCAGCATAACAATTCCGCAGGCAATATTCCAGAAAGGATTATTGTCGGCAAGTCCTTCGAAACCGCTTCCGTTATTGGCACTTGATGATGTGAATTCATATAACATTTCACTAAAGCCGTGGAAACCAGGATTGTTTAACCATTTTCCGTATTCAGCAGGATTGTGAGCCACCATTTAACTGGAGAGCGCTGTTCCTACAAGAATCAGAAACGGGTGAAGCAGTGCAATGATCATTGCGATTTTCATTTCTCTGGCTTCTATTTTTTTACCTAGAAATTCTGGTGTTCTTCCTACCATTAATCCACTGATAAATACAGCAAGAATGATGAATATATAAAAGTTTAAAAAACCTACACCAACACCTCCGTAGAAAGCATTGACCATCATTCCGAGCATTGTATTCATTCCGGAAAGCGGTGTTAAAGAATCGTGCATTGTATTCACAGAACCGTTACTGGTAACCGTTGTGTTAATTGCCCAATAAGCAGAAGCGGCAGGTCCGAAACGTACTTCTTTTCCTTCCATACTGCCCAAATTCTGAGCAATTCCCATTTTTTCGATAGCCGGGTTTCCATTAATTTCATTAATAACTGTTGGTGTTAACAATAACAGAAATCCTACGGTCATTACCCCGAAAATAGTCCACGCCAATTTTTTTCTTCTTAAAACATAACCCATCGCAAATACCATTGCAATCGGAATCAACATAATAGAAACTGTTTCGACAATATTGGTAAAGTAATTTGGGTTTTCTAAAGGATGCGCAGAGTTAGGACCAAAAAATCCACCGCCATTGGTTCCTAGTTGCTTGATGGCAACGAATCCTGCTACCGGACCACGGCTTACCTCAACTTTATCACCCTGTAATGTTGTAATCGGGTCTTTTCCTTCGAAAGTCATTGGTGTTCCGTTAAAAGCCAATAATGAAGCTACAACTACAGCGATTGGGAATAAAACTCTTGTGCAAGTTCTGATAAATAGAAAATAAAAATTTCCTAACTTATCCGCTGTTCTTTCCTTCATAGCCAGGAAAACCATACCTGCAATAGCAATACCGCAGCCTGCGGAGATAAACTGCCACAGCATCAATGTCAATTGTCCCAAATAAGACAACCCAGATTCTCCCGAGTAATGCTGAAGATTGGTATTGGTCACAAAACTTACTGCCGTATTGAAAGCCAGATCACCACTCATTGACGGATTGTGATCCGGATTCAAAGGTAGCCAGCTCATATTAGTTAATACAAACATTGCTAAAAGAAACCAGACCAAATTGATGGTAAGAAGTGCCATTAAATGCTGCTTCCAATTCATTTCTTTATTTGGGTCAATGCCTGATAACCTGTAAAATAACTTGTCTATTGGATTTATAATTTTATCCAGCCAAGTCTTTTCATTGCTGAACATTTTACCCATGTATCTTCCCAATGGTATCGCCAGAGCTATGGTAATGGCGAACATCAGGATGATTCCTATAATTTCTGTATTCATTTTTTTTAATTTGAAGTGAGTGAGAAGTAAGAAGTAAAAGAAACCGGCACAGACCTTCTGACTTTTTACCGTGAACTTTTTACTTTTTAAAATTTTTCCGGTTTTACGAGCACATAACACATATAGCTGAATACGGCAATGGCGATGATGAATAATAAGGTCATAATTTTTCGAAGTATTTGACGGTGAGAAAAAATAAGGCGAAGAAAATTACGCCTGTAATAGTGAGTATTATGCTCATGATCTAAGGATTAAATGTTCTGTAAAGGATTCCGGAACAGATGATGATACTGTACAATATAGCCAACAAATGCCAGGATTTTACTTTGGGATATATTTTTGTTATTTGATTTTTCATAACTTTTATTTTAAATGCCGGATTTATAAACCTGATGCAGGTAAACTCTTTGAAGTTCAAAAGGGATTTTATCAAGTATAAGATTTTTGTAATGTTTGTTGCAGGAAAACGTAAGACTATCCAAAGAATAGATAAATACGGATTCTACAGCATTTTTCAGTGCTAGATCACCTGTTTTGTAGATGTCATTCATCTTGTCCAGACATCGGATCAGGATGGTCTCATTTTCTGACTGAATGATTTTTTTGATTCGTTTTGTAAAGACATTAATGACCATAAAAGAATTATTGGTCTTATAGTTTTCTTTAAAATCTTCTTGAGATTCAGGAATCACTTTGATAATTTCCTGAATGGCTTCTGTATGATTCATTTTTATAATGGTTTTGAATCACCAATGCCAAGATGTATTCCTTTTGATAGATAAATGAATTAAGTGTCTGAAAATCAATTTTTATAAAAAATTTTTCCGAAAATTTCCCCACAAAAAAGCCTATCAAAATGATAGGCTTGTTATCAGAATGATAAGCTGATTATGATATTTTGTAATCTTCAATCTTACGGTAAAGCGTGGCAATACCAATTTCCAGAAGACGGGCGGCTTCGGCTTTATTGCCTTTGGTGTGATTAAGTATTTTCTGGATATGAAGTTTCTCTGCACTTGCGAGTGAAAAAGCGGATAAAATTTTGCTACTAGATTGGCTTAAGTTTGCATCTTGCTGCAGATCAAATGGCAGGCTGCTGACGGATAGTTCCTTGCCATCTTCCAGAATCACGCTTCTTTCAATGATATTTCTAAGTTCGCGGATGTTGCCTTTCCAGGAATGTTTCTTAAGTATGTTCAGATACTCATCAGAAATTCCGGATATTTTTTTTCCGATTTTTGCTGAAAATTTTCTGAGAAAAAAATCTGCAAGTTGTTCGATATCAGCAGTTCTTTCTCGTAAAGATGGCAGAACGATATTGAATATATTGATTCTGTAATACAAATCTTCACGAAAGTTTCCGGTATCAATTTCTTTCTGCAGATCTCGGTTGGTAGCGGCAATAATTCTCACGTTGACTTTCGTCGGTTTGCTGTCACCAACTTTCAGAAATTCGCCGGATTCCAAAACACGAAGCAGTTTTGCCTGCAAATCCAAAGGCATTTCTCCGATCTCATCCAGGAAAACCGTTCCATTATTAGCTTCCTCAAATATCCCTTTTGAATCTTTCATCGCACCTGTAAAAGCACCGGCTTTGTGCCCGAAAAGCTCATTTTCCAGTAAATCTTTTCCAAAAGCGGAACAGTTTATGGCTACAAAATTTTGCTTGCTTCGGTTACTCGCATTATGAATCGCCTGCGCAAAAACTTCTTTTCCCGTTCCTGTTTCGCCTGTCAAAAGTACCGTTGCATCCGTCACGGCCACTTTTCTTGCAGCTTCTATTGCAGATTTTATAAGAGTAGAATTCCCGATGATATTTTCAAATGACTGTTTGTCACCCAACTGTTTTTCCAGCTGAAAAAGCCGTTTATTAAGCTTTACTTTTTCAAACGCTTTATACACCAGCGGAATAATCTTATTATTATCATCGCCTTTTGTTATATAATCAAAAGCGCCGTTTTTTATAGATTGCACACCATCCGGAATATTTCCGAAAGCCGTTAGCAGAATCACTTCCGAAGCAGGATAATTTTTTTTAATGATTTTAGAAAACTCTACACCGCTGCCGTCCGGAAGCTTTACATCGCTGATGATGACATCAATTTCGGTAATTTCAAGTCTTTTTCCGGCATTTTTCAGATCAGAAGCCTGAAACACTTCAAATCCTTCCAGCGAGATAATCCTGGAAAGCAACGTCCTGATCTTTTCTTCGTCATCTATGATAAGTATCTTCTCCACAGCAGATTTTTATGATGCAAAGATAGTGTTATTAATAAAAGCTGCTATAATGAAGGATCAGAAATTGTTTGAATTGTCTGCAATAAAATCATATTTTTACGAAATAAGATTTTAAGATGTCTCTATTTCAAAAAACAATAATCAACAAATATCTCAAACTACAAAACCAGGATCAACTCAACCAAAAATGGGATTTGTTTTGTGCGCATTTTCATAATACTGAAATCCAGGAAAATATCAGAAATTCCAAAGAAGAACAGTACCAGGGCGAATTTTTGATTGACTTGTTTGTAGATGTTTTGGGATATACTAAAAATCCCACGCCGCACTTTAACCTTACTACAGAATATAAAAATGTAAAAGACAGCAAAAAAGCAGATGGCGCCATTATTATTAGTGATAAAGTTCTTGCTATTATAGAACTAAAAGGAACCAATACAACGGATTTATCAAAAATTGAAACCCAGGCTTTTGGCTATAAAAACAATCAGCCGGATTGCAAATACGTCATTACGTCTAATTTTGAAAAACTACGTTTCTATATAGATAATGCCATTGAACATTTAGAATTCAATCTGTTTGAACTGACGAAAAGTGATTTCGAATTGTTATATTTATGTCTGGCATTTGAAAATATTTCAGCAGACATTCCTGCCAGAATTAAAAATGAATCGGTAAGTAAGGAAGACGAAATCACCAAAAAACTGTACAAAGATTATTCGGTTTTCAAAAGAGAGTTGTTTAAAAATCTGTCTGAACAAAACCCGGAATTTGATCCGTTAGAGCTTTTCAAAAAATCTCAAAAATTGCTAGACAGACTTTTATTTCTCTTCTTCGGAGAAGACAGAGGTCTGCTTCCTCCCAATTCTGTGAGAATGATTCTGGAACAATGGAACAAGCTGAAGGATCTGGACGAATATGTTCCGCTTTATGACCGTTTCAAAAAATATTTTGGCTACCTCAATACAGGTTTCAAAGGAAAGGATTTTAGCGTTTTTGCCTATAATGGAGGGTTGTTTAAGCCCGATGAAGTTTTGGATACGATTACCATAGATGATGATTTGCTTTACCAGCATTCTCTGAAATTATCAGAATATGATTTTGCCAGTGAAGTAGATGTCAATATTCTTGGGCATATTTTTGAAAATTCCCTCAATGAAATTGATGAAATAAAAGCCCAGTTAGAAGGACAGGAAATCGACAAGTCTAAAACCAAAAGGAAAAAAGATGGCGTTTTCTACACTCCAAAATACATTACCAAATACATTGTAGAAAATACCGTTGGCAAACTTTGTGAAGAAAAGAAAACAGAATTAGGAATTGCTGAAGAAGATTATTCTACCGATAAAAAACGCCAACAGAAAACCAAGTTAGCACTTTTACAGAAATTAGAAGATTACAGAACTTGGCTGCATCAGATTACCATTATAGATCCCGCTTGTGGCAGTGGAGCTTTCCTGAACGAAGCGCTGAATTTCCTGATTGATGAACATAAATATATAGATGAGTTGGAAGCCAAACTTACAGGTTCTTCTATTGCTTTTGCTTATCACTCCGAAAGTATTTTAGAGAACAATCTTTTTGGGGTAGATCTGAACGAAGAATCTGTAGAAATTGCCAAACTTTCTCTTTGGCTTCGCACAGCAGAACCTAACCGAAAGCTGAACGACCTGAGCAACAACATAAAGTGTGGAAACTCTCTGATTGACGACGCCGAAATTGCTGGTGACAAAGCGTTTAACTGGGAAAAAGAATTCCCACAGATTTTTGCAAAAGGCGGTTTTGATGTGGTAATTGGAAATCCGCCGTATGTATTATGTCAACCATCTAATACAAATGAGACAACACTTAATTTTTATAAATCCTTTGAAGTAGCAAGTTACAAAATAGACTTATTTCATTTGTTTTTTGAAAGAGGAACTAATATTTTGAGAGATGGAGGAGAACTTGGGTTTATTACTCCAAATACTTATCTGTCAAATAAATATATTCAAAAATTAAGAAACTTTATTTTAAAAAATACTTTTATTGAAAAAGTTATTAATTATAATGAAATTGTTTTTGTAGATGCAGGGGTAGATGTAGCTACATTAATTTTAACTAAAGACAAAAGTAAAAACGAAAATATAAAGATTTATAATTCCGAAAGAGGAGAATTAAAATTTATTACAACCAAATCTCAAAATAGTTGGTATGAAGATGAAGAACAAGTTTTTAATTTAAAGAATGATTTTTTCTTTGAATTTAAAGATTGTATTAAATTAGAAGAAATAGGAAATACTTATTTTGGGATACAAGCATATGATAGAAAAAGTTCAATTTCGGATAGAAAAATAAATGAAAATTATATTTCAATTATTGATGGGGCTGACATAGTTAGATTTCAATATTCAATTCCAAACAAATATTTCAATTATTTGTTTGAAAATATTAAAAGTGGCGGTGATTTGAATGTATATAGTCAAGATAGAATTGTTATAAGTCAAATCGGGCAATCTCCTAAAATAGGTTTCTGTGAAAAAGGAATTTTGACATCTAATACAATTTACAATTTATTTTTAAAGGATTCAAGATTTTCTTTAAAGTATATTCTAGCAATTTTAAACTCTCAATTGATAAAAAGCTATTGGTTATCTAAGTATAATGACAATAAAGACTTATTTCCGAAGATAAAAGGTTACCAATTAAAACAACTTCCAATAAAAGAAATCTCTTTAGAAAACCAACAACCCTTCATCGAAAAAGCCGACCAAATGCTTTCTTTAAATAAGGAATTGCAAGAGATTTCAGAAAAATTCCAAAGAAATCTTCAAAGAGAATTTTCTCTGGAAACGCTTTCCAAAAAATTACAAAATTGGTATGAGCTTTCTTTTGCAGAGTTCCTAAAAGAATTGGTAAAAGCAAAACTCAACCTTACACTTTCCCAAAAAGCAGAATGGGAAGATTATTTCTTAGCAGAACAACAAAAAGCAATATCTATAAAATCTCAAATAGATCAAACAGACAAAGAAATAGACCAAATGGTGTATGAACTTTATGGCTTGACAGAGGAAGAAATAGAGATTGTAGAAAATTCCTGATAATAAAAAAGCCTCTGAAAATCAGAGGCTATATTGTTCTAGTAAAAGTCAATTCTTACAAAGACGCAGAGTGAACAAGCATATCTGCTAATTTGTTAGA
>DLND01000078.1:0-1940 GCA_002476905.1 Flavobacteriales bacterium UBA7519 | reverse complement strand
ACCAAGATACCAATTTCACGAATGTTGGATTCAACATAATTCCAGCTTCTTTATCGAAGATAGAAGTTCTTGCATCACTCACGAAATCCTGAGAAACTACAGCATCTTCTGTATAACCAAGAATTCCTTTCAATTCACCTTCAGATGCAGCTTTGATAGCAGCGCAAATTTCTTCGTAAGACGTTGGTTTGTCCAATTTCACAGTAAGATCCACTACAGAAACGTCAGCAGTTGGAACTCTGAAAGACATACCAGTCAATTTCCCGTTAAGAGAAGGGATTACTTTTCCTACCGCTTTTGCAGCACCTGTAGAAGAAGGGATAATATTGTTAAGTGCAGATCTACCACCTCTCCAGTCTTTTGCAGATGGACCATCTACGGTTTTCTGAGTTGCAGTAGTAGCGTGTACAGTTGTCATAAGACCTTCTGCAATACCGAAGTTATCGTGGATTACTTTTGCCAATGGTGCAAGACAGTTAGTTGTACAAGATGCGTTGGAAAAGATTTTGATATCGTCAGTCAAATCTTTGTGGTTTACACCCATTACGAACATTGGTGTATCATCTTTTGACGGCGCAGAAAGGATTACTTTCTTAGCACCAGCGTTGATGTGAGCCTGAGCGGAATCTTTTGAAAGGAATAAACCTGTAGATTCTACGATATATTCTGCACCAACTTCATTCCATTTTAGGTTGTTAGGGTCTTTCTCAGCAGTTACACGGATTGTTTTTCCGTTTACAACAAGGTTATTTCCTTGTACTGATACCTCTCCTTTGAACGCTCCGTGAACCGAATCGTATTTTAGCATATAAGCCATATATTCCGCATCGATAAGGTCATTAATACCCACAACTTCGATGTTGCTTCTTTCAGCCATTGCTCTGAAAACTAGACGTCCGATTCTACCGAATCCGTTGATTCCTACTTTAATTGTTGACATATTATTTAAAATATTAAGGTTTTTTTGTTACTATAAATTTACGAAAAAATAACCTACATTGCAAGAATTTCTGCAATCTGAAGCAGGTTCTTATCGATTTCGTTATGTTTTTTGATGGCTTCCTCAATTGCGGTGTAAGTAATCCTGTTAGATTGCATCCCTACCATTACTTTATTTCTTCCTTCCATTAATCCTATTACAGCGCCATAACCAAGGTTGCTGGCAAGCACTCGGTCTGCACAGCTAGGCGAGCCACCTCTCTGTATATGACCCAAAATGGTTACTCTGATATCATAATTTGGAAATTCTTCTTTGGTTGCTTTCGCAAGATCATAGATGCTGCCAAGTTCTTCACCTTCGGCTACCACTACGATGCTGGACGATTTACCCACTTTTTCTGCCATTCTGAATGTGCTGAAAAGATCGTCCATACTGTCTTTTCTTTCAGGGATCAAAATGTCCAATGCACCGGTTGCAATGCCGCTGTTTAGTGCAATGAATCCTGCATCACGTCCCATTACTTCTACAAAGAAAACTCTGTTATGAGATGTTGCGGTATCACGGATTTTGTCGATCGCGTCCATTGCTGTGTTAAGCGCTGTGTCGTATCCAATCGTGTTGTCTGTCCCGAAGATGTCATTATCAATCGTTCCCGGAACACCTATAACCTTGATCCCGAATTCTTCATTGAATACTTTTGCACCAGTGAAACTTCCGTCTCCACCGATACATACTAATGCGTCGATACCTAATTTCTGACATTGTTCAAAGGCTTTTTTTCTTCCTTCGTATGTCATAAACTCTTTGGAACGGGCAGATTTAAGAATGGTTCCACCTTGGTTGATTATATTTTTTACGGAACGAGGTCCCATTTTGGTAACATCACCTGAAATCAGACCGTTATATCCTTCGCGGATACCGAAGCAGTCTATATTAAAATGATTCGCTGTTCTTACAACTGCTCTAAGTGCGGCATTCATCCCCGGCGCATCGCCTCCAG
>DLND01000008.1 GCA_002476905.1 Flavobacteriales bacterium UBA7519 | reverse complement strand
TATCTTCAGTCTATTGTCGCCTCATCTTTGAGCGAAGAAGATTCTGAAGCTGCAGTTAACGAAGTGAAATCCATAATGGAAAATCAGCACAAAATAAAACCTGATGAAGACAATGATTTTAATGTTTCTTCACAGCAGGAAATCATCTCGATGTTTAGTTCAACCAGCGAAATGTTGACCATTCTTCTCGTTGCAATTGCAAGTATTTCCTTACTCGTTGGAGGAATCGGAATTATGAATATTATGTATGTTTCCGTAAAAGAACGAACTAAAGAAATCGGTTTGAGAATGGCAATCGGTGCCAAAGGAAATGATATTTTGATGCAATTTTTAATAGAATCGGTTTTGATTTCGATTACAGGCGGAGTTCTCGGCGTTTTAATCGGACTGATTTCTACATTTTGTATCCAACAATTCGCAGGTTGGCCGGTAAGTGTGACGATGATTTCTATTGTGATTTCTTTCGTAGTTTGCACAATTACAGGTGTTTTCTTCGGTTGGTATCCTGCGAGAAAAGCGGCTCAGAGCGACCCAATCAATGCTTTGAGATACGAGTAATTGTTTTTAGATAAGACTTAATTTTCTTATTCAAAAATAAACTTGTTTATTTCTTAAACATTAAGGATTTTAGGATATAATGCAACCTTTAAATTTAAGAAATTGATGAATCAATTTTAATGAAATTAATTAAGAAGACAACTTAAATTCTTAATGTTTTATAAAGAATTAATTTAAAAATGAAAAAGAATTATGCTGGAAAAAATCTTAAATTCACTACTTCAAAACTTTCACAAATCCTCAATTTTTAAAGGATTGAATAAGTTTAAATTTTGAAAATCAACAATTTACAATGATTAATCTTAAAAATAAAAACATAGAAATCAGCCTTCATCTTTTGATTTGGCTGGTTTTGTTCTTCCTTCCGGCTGCTTTTACGATTGGTTCAGAAACGGATTGGAATGGGATTTTCAGACATTTTTGGCTACAATTGATTTTCTTGGCAACGATTTTTTATCTGAATTATTCAATTTTAGTAAAATGGCTTTTCGACGATAAAAAAATCTGGTTTTTCATTGCGAATACAGTTCTTTTGATTTTATTGATTTACGTAAAAGGTCAGATGTTCGAATGGTTGGAACCTGACCGTCCAAAAATGCCGGGAAAACGTCCGCCAGAAGCTTTGCGTTACTTTTTCGATTTTCTGATTTATTTGATTCCTGTTGCGTTTTCGATTGCGATTAATGCCAGCAAAAAAATGCAGAAAGCGGAAGAAATGAAAATAGAAGCGGATAATATCAAATTGCAGTCTGAGCTTCAACATCTTAAATATCAGTTACAACCCCATTTTTTCTTTAATTCGCTTAATAATATTTATTCTTTGATTGATTTTGATTCCGAGAAAGCAAAACAAAGCATTCATAGTTTGAGTAAACTGATGCGACATCTTTTATACAAAACCGATGTTGAAAAAATCAGTCTTTCCGAAGAAATCGATTTTCTGAATAAATATATTGAGTTGATGTCACTCAGATTAAATGACAAAACGAAAGTTTACACGAATTTTCCAACAAAAATTCCGAATCTTGAGGTCGCGCCATTGCTGTTTATTTCGATTGTAGAAAATGCTTTCAAACACGGTGTTTCTGCGACACAACCTTCGGATATTCATTTTAAAATGGAGGTTTTGGAAGATGAAATTCAGTTCACGGCTTCCAATTCTAATTTCCCCAAAACGGATGCTGACAAAAGCGGTTCGGGAATCGGCGTTGAAAATCTGAAAAAAAGACTTAATTTGTTGTATCCTGAAAAACACGAATTTCATCATTGTCTGAACGACGGAATGTACATCGCAGAAGTGAAATTGAAAACGTAATAGAATTTTAATTTTAAAAATCATTATCTTTGAGTAAGTTATACATAATGAAACAGTCATCTAAACTTCATCCTGATTTTTCTAAAATCCCAAGATTTCTTTTTTGGGACACGAATTTTGATGAAATTGATTGGAAGAAGAAATATGTAGCTGTCATCAGACGGGTTTTTGAACGTGGTGACGATGAAGCGAAGATTGAGATTGAAAAATTCTACGGTGAAGAATTGATTAAAAATGTTTTGAATTCCAAATCAACCAAGCCAATGCATCTTCATATAAATAAATAATGTTGTTTTATTCCACCGTTTCTCCAGAGATAAAATCGGCTCTTGAAATTGTGATGAATGCTGAGATTCTGAAACCTTTTCGTTTGGTTGGGGGAACTTCTCTTTCATTGCAACTCGGACATCGCATTTCTATTGATATCGACCTCTTTACTGATGCAGATTATGGAAGTATTGATTTTGGAGAAATAGAGGATTTTCTAAAACAAAATTTTCATTCATCAAATTTTCTTCTGAACTAACGTCTTTTGGTAAATCTTACTTTGTGGGAAATAGTCAGGATAATGCAGTCAAATTAGACATTTTTTATTCTGATCCATTTATTGATAATGAGTTATTGCTTGACAATATTCGTTTGGCAAGTCTGAAGATATTACTGCAATGAAAATTGAAGTCATTCAAAATGGAGGAAGAAAAAAAGATTTTTGGGATTTACACGAGCTTTTACAGCATTTTTCTCTAAATGAAATGTTGGAATTTCATAAAATGCGCTATCCCTTCAGTCACGATTTTGATTTGATTATTCGAAATTTTACCAATTTTAAAATAGCTGACGATGATTTTGATGTTTTATGCCTGAAAGGAAAATATTGGGAAATCATCAAATCTGATTTTGAAAATCTCATAAAGAATTTCACAAATAAATAATGAAAAAAATAACCTGCCTAATTGCTGACGATGAACCAATGGCTTTGAACTTAATCGAAAGTTACGTTCTGAAAACGCCTTTTCTGGAACTGAAAGCCAAATGCAACAACGCAATTAAAGCGATGCAGATTTTGGAAGAAAATAAAGATATTGATTTATTTTTTTTGGATATTCAAATGCCGGATTTGACAGGTCTGGAATTTTCAAAATTACTTCCTCAAAACAGCCGCGTAATTTTCGCAACTGCTTTTGATCAATATGCGATTGACGGTTACAAAGTGAATGCGTTGGATTATTTGTTGAAGCCTTTTGATTATAATGAATTCTTGAATGCTTCTACAAAAGCCAGAAGTTATTTTGAATCTCAACAATCTGTTTCCGTTTCAAAGCCTGAAAAAAAGCAGGAGTTTTTCTTCGTTAAATCGGATTATAAACAAATTAAAATCAATTTTTCAGAAATCCTTTACATAGAAGGTTTGAAAGATTATGTGAAAATCTATCTGAAAGACAATGCAAAACCAATTCTAACACTAATGAGTCTGAAAAAGCTGGAAGAAGAATTGCCTTCGGAAAATTTTATGAGAATTCATCGTTCTTTTATCATTGGTCTCGACAAAATCGAAGCGATTGAAAGAAATCACATCGTCATCGGAAAAGAACAAATTGCCATTGCTCCGAATTATAAAGATTCTTTGATGGAATATATTGGCGGGAAAAGTTTATAATTACTGAATATCTACAATTTTCTGACTCATATTATTCAGAGAAAAAACATCACCTTTTTGTTTTCCGTTCATTGCTTTTGCTAAAGGGGATTCGGGAGAAATGCAAATGATTTTTTGATGTTCAAAACTCAATTCGCCTAAAGAAACGGAGATGAAAAACAATCCTCGTTCTGTTTTTACAATCGCTCCTTTTTCAGCTTTATCAGAAGGTTTTACGAGAATAGTTTTCAGAAAATCCTGCTGTTTCAAAACTTCATTCAATTGAACTTGGAGATTGTTGATTTCCTGTTGAAGCATTTCTCTTCCCGTTTCGTATTTATCTCCCATCGAACTTTTCGTATCATTGTTAGAAGCTCGGGTTTCAGAAATTAGTTTCTCGAAATTCTGGATTTTTTCGGAGAGTTTTTGATTGATTAGTTTAATTAATTCTGTTTTATTCATATCAAACTAAATTTAATCCCAATTTCCCTGCTTCAGCAATTACAAAATCTCTAGCTTCAATTTTGTCATTTTTGATTTCGCCTTCAAGAATGGCTTCTTTCACTTTTTCTTTCAGGATTCCAATTTCTCTTCCAGGTTTCAAGTTGAACATTTCCATAATTTCTTCTCCGGAAATCGGTGGCTGAAAATTTCGAACTTGATCTTTTTCTTCGACTTCTTTTATTTTTTGCGCTACATATTCGAAATTCTTTTTGAAACGAGTTTGCTTAGAATAATTTTTGGTCGTGATGTCCGATTTACAAAGCGTGAAAAGGTCTTCCATATCTTCTCCGGAATCAAAAAGTAATCTTCTCAATGCAGAATCAGAAGCATCATCCGTAATCAAAGCAATTGGTCTGGCGTGCATTCTTACCAGTTTTTCGACATATTTCTGTTCTTGTCCAAGCGGTAGTTTCAGCCTTTTGAAAATCGATTTTATCATTTTGGAACCCACAAACTCGTGACCGTGGAAAGTCCAGCCAATTCCTTCTACAAATTTTTTAGTCGGCGCTTTCCCAATATCGTGAAGCAAAGCCGACCAACGCAACCAGAGTTTATCGGTGTTTTCAGAGATATTATCTACAACGGCTAGCGTATGATAAAAATTATCTTTATGAGTTTGTCCATCAATATCTTCGATTCCTTTTAAGGCAATCAATTCCGGAAGAATGTAATTCAGAAGTCCAGTTTCTTCCAATAATTTCAAACCTTTGGAAGGTCTATCGGAAAGCATTATTTTGTTGAACTCAACCATAATACGTTCCATCGAAACGATTTTCATTCGCTCCGCTTCTTCTTTAATCGCTTTCAAAGAATTTTCTTCGATTTCGAAATCCAAAGTTGTGGCAAAACGAATTGCTCTCATCATCCGCAAAGGATCATCGGAATAAGTTTGATGAGGTTCCAAAGGCGTTCTCAAAATTTTATTAGACAAATCCTGCATTCCGCCAAAAGGGTCAATCAGTTCTCCAAAATTATCCTTGTTAAGAGAAATCGCCATTGCATTAATCGTAAAATCTCTGCGTTTTTGGTCGTCTTCCAAAGTTCCAATTTCAACAGACGGTTTCCTGGAATCCTCACTATAGCTTTCTTTTCGGGCACCTACAAATTCCAGTTCCAAGTCTTTATATCGAAACATCGCCGTTCCATAAGTTTTGAAAACCGTCACTTTTGTTTTTGGGTCGATTTCTTTGGCGATGCTTTCCGCCAATTCTATTCCGCTGGATTCCGTAACAAAATCGATGTCGGTTGGCGCTTTTCTTTTCATCAGCAAATCTCTTACGAATCCGCCAACAGCATAAACAGATTGTCCGTTTCTGCCAGCGACTTCAGAAATGATTTTGAATAGTTTAAAGTTTTTATTTTGTTTGAGGTTGATGAACATTAAAACTGATAAGTAGTGAAATTGAATTTAAAATATTGCAACCACATAGACATATAGTTGTCTTTTAATTTAAAAGGAAAAATAGAAGTTATTAATTACGTTTTTAATTTGATACTAATATTTCTATGTGGCTATGTGGTTGGAAAAACTTTTGATAGAATAATAAACTCTTTCATAGTTTTCTAATCATCCGCAAAGATAAGTTTTTTCGAAATTTTGACTTAGGTATTAAAAATATCAAATTCAATTTTTTATGAATTTCAAGACTTTTTGTCTTTTGATTTTATTTTAATTATTGAAAATCAGACATTTTGCTACGAAAATGTGCGCGGTATTCTTTTTGAGATTAGAGTAAATACAAAAAGTAGTTTTTTTTCATAGTTTATTTTCCGGCGGATGGTCTTGCAAAAGGTCATCCGCCGGTTTTTTTTATTCTCTTAGGATTTTGATTTGGTTGTTGTTCCAGACTTTGATAACAGACGAACCGGAAAATTCTGAAACTTTATCGTGATTATCTTCTACTATATAATCAACCGAATTTTTGATTTCGTCAGAGATATCACTGAATTTCATTGGAGATTTTTGTCCACTTAGATTGGCTGAAGTTGAAACCAAAGGTTTGTTGAGTTTTGAAATCAGTTTTTTGCAATAATCATTTTTTACGATTCGGATTCCGATGCTTCCGTCTTCTGCTAAGAGTTCTTTTGGAAGATTCTTTGGGTTTTCATAAACAATGGTTACGGGTTTTTCACTCAAATCGATGATTTGCCAAGCCATCTCAGGAACGTCTACCAAATCCTGCAATCTTTTTTCGGACTCTACTAATATAATAAGAGATTTGTTTTGCTCTCTTTTTTTGATGTCAAATATCTTTTTAATCGCTTCCGGATTGGTCGCATCACAACCAATTCCCCAGATTGTATCTGTTGGGTAAAGTATGGTTCCTCCGGATTGTAATATTTCTAAAGCTTTTGTAAAGTCCATTTAAGTGTTAATTTTGGGGAAAATCGAATATTAATGACTGTTAAAGTTTTCAATATTTTGATTTTCAAATGATTGTTTATTTCAGGTGTGATTTTTAGTAAAAATTATCTGTTGCAAATTTAATGATAAATGAACAGATTTTTAAATTGTATTAATCTGTTAAGATTGATTTAACATAATCCCGAGTTTCTTAACAGGATGTTAAAAAATAGTTGATATTTCTTATACACTTGGATTAAACTCCAAATTATTTCTTTACGCCAGATAAAAATTGAGAGAAAAATGGAAATTCACCAGACCTATCGCAAGATATGTATAGCGGGAGCATTTTTATGCGGCACTTTTATTTTTGCACAGACCCATATATTAGAAGGTAGGGTTTTAGATGACAAAGATAATTCTCCTATAGAAGGAGTTACGGTTAGTATTAATGACAAACAGGTTATAACAGATGTATCCGGGAATTTTTCTGTTTCTCTGGATCCAAAGCTTACTTACACTTTAAAAGTTAGTAATGCCCAATATCAGAGTAAAGAACTTTCAGATGTCTCTCTGAGCGAGGAAAATACCCATTTGGATATATTGCTTCACAGATTGGAAGCTAAAGAATCTAATATAGAAGGGGTTGTACTAAAATCAAGTGCCAAAAAAGAATCAATTGCCTCAACTATTGCTTTACAAAAAAATTCTGCGGTAGTTTCACAGGTTATTGGGGTAGAAGCTATTAAAAAAAGTCCTGACCGAAATACCGGCGAGGTTCTGAAAAGGGTTTCCGGAGTAAGCTTGATGGAGGGTAAATACATCGTAGTGAGAGGTCTTTCCGATCGTTATAATCAGGCGATGTTGAATGGTATCCAGCTTTCCAGTACAGAGCCAGATAAAAAGACATTCTCGTTCGACCTTTTTCCTGCGAATGTCATAGAAACGCTGGTAATTAATAAAGCCTTTATCCCAGAATATACAGGAGAATGGGCAGGCGGCCTCATACAAGTCAATACCAAAGATATACCTGCCAAAAATTTTTTTAATATGCAATTGGGCGTTGGTGCGAACAGCATCACAATCAACAGAGAATTTGCAATACAGAAATCGGGGAAATATGATTTTCTCGGAATTGATGATAAAGGTAGAGCTTTGCCTTCTGGATTTCCTACAAAAAATGCATTCGGAATTCTTTCTGAAGCTCAGAAAACAGAGTTCGGGAAAGGCTACGTAAAGAATTTTGACTATAATAACTTGAGCTGGCCGGAGAATTTGTCTTTTCAGGCTGACGGCGGTTTCAATACCAAAGTTTTCGGGAAGGAATTGGGTGTTATTGCCGTTCTGAATTACAGTAATCTTAAAAGAAGAACCGATACCAAAAACCGTTTCTTTACCATTAACGGTGAAAATGCAGATGTCAATTTCGATTACAGCACTGATAAATATACCAATGAAGTCATTTTGGGAAGTATGTTGAACTTATCTTTAAAGCTGAATGCCAACAACAAGATTTCCCTCAAGAATATTATTACGCATACTGGTGTCAATCATGTTTCTCTGCGTAGCGGTAAGGATTTTGAGTTTGATCCTATTAATGGAACTAATATTATTGCGAGAGAATTAGGCTTTAAGGAAACGACTTTTTATAATTCTACCATCAATGGTAATCATAAATTTGCAGGACTTAGTCTGAACTGGTACGGAAGTTTTGGGATTCTAGATCAATATGTACCAATGTTGCAGCGTTTGCAGTATAATGAATATACCAATCTTCCCGGAAGTCCTTATTTGGCTTTAATTTCTAATGGACTGTCCCAAAAATCGGGAAGTTTCTTTAACTCAAATCTGAACGATTATCTCTATAATGCCGGCGCAGATTTATCAAAATCATTTGAACTCTTCGGTCAGAAACAAACGGTAAAAGCGGGATACCTGTTTCAGGTAAAAGACAGGATGTATAATGCAAGACCTTTTTCAGTACAACTGCAGGCATTCAATCAGGCACTGCTTGCCCAGCCTTTCGAAACCATCTTTAATCCTTCTAATTTTGGCAGTAGCAGTAACCAGTTTACTTTTAACGAAATTGCGGGTAACCAGTACCGTTATATTGCCAATACGATTCTCAATGCAGGATTTTTACAATTGGATAATAATATCACCGATTGGGTGAGAGCAGTTTGGGGCGTGAGGGTAGAAAACTTCGATCAGTTAATCGGCAGTACCAAAAGATCGGATGACCGTTTTGTATATTCTAAAGTGACAGACTTCCTTCCCGCATTGAATCTTACCTTCAAGCTGAATGATAAAATGAATGTGCGTATTGCCGGCTCACAAACGGTTGTAAGACCGGAGTTCCGGGAACTTTCGCCATTAGCTTACTATGATTTTGATCTTGGTGCAACAGTTATAGGAAATAAAGATTTACAAAGAACAAAAATTACAAATGCCGATTTGCGTTGGGAGTTTTATCCAAGAACCGGCGAAATTATTTCCGTAGCAGGTTTTTACAAAAATTTTAAAAATCCCATCGAAGTTTACTTTAATCAATCTGGTGCGGGAACAAGTAATACATTCAATTTCCTGAATGCCGAAAAAGCAAATGCTTACGGAGCTGAATTCGAATTCAGAAGAAAATTAGACTTCGCAGGTTTCCTACAGAATTTTACAGCTGGCGGTAATTTCTCATACATCCATAATCGTGTAAAAGATACCAAAACCAATACAGACCGTCCAATGCAGGGACAGTCTCCTTATACTGTGAATGCAAGCCTGCAGTATGATAACAGCAAACTCGGACTTTCTTCTACTGTTTTGTTTAATGTGATTGGACGTAGGATATTGTATGTAGGAAATGATCAGGTTCCGCCAATATGGGAAGCGCCAAGACCGCTTTTAGATTATCAGATTGCCAAAAAAATATGGAATAACAAGGCGGAGATTAAATTAAACATCTCAGATATCCTAAACCAAAGAGCAAAATATTATCACGATTTGAATAATAATGAAAAATATGATAAAACAGATGCTTTAGCTATCGAGCGATTGACAGGAACTAATATCAGCCTAACATTAGCATACAGTTTTTAAAGTTAAATAATAATACCTAAATAATATAAAATTCCTTGAGCTCACCATTTCAATTGGTATAGCAAAGTATAACAGGATTTTTAAATGTCTAAAATA
>DLND01000154.1:3129-10467 GCA_002476905.1 Flavobacteriales bacterium UBA7519 | reverse complement strand
GATGTTGTAAGTTTTCTAGCCTTGATATTATTGATGAAATGCTCACCAGATACAAATGGTTCAGGCGTTCCTTGTGCATTTGGGAAAGACCTTCCGTTCAATGTGTTATACGCTGTAACTACATCTCTGGAACTTCCTAAAGCTGATGAAATCTGCTGATAGAGATTATTATTGCCATTACTTGGGATGATACCTGTGCCGTCTCCTAAATCCCTAATGCCGACAATCGGCTTCTGAGATTCTATGTTAGAGCCGCCTTGATCCAGAACCCAGACTTCCATTCTTGTAATGTTAATCCTGGAGTTGATAAGGGGATAGTTTTGCAGAGATTCGTCATATTTATCATGAAAATAATGACCTAGAAAGTAATGCTGATTATCTTCATAATCAAAAGCATTAATTCTAAACGTACTCATCGTTCCGCCCCCTTGTGCCACAATGGTTTTTGCCTCACCTTGCTGCTGAGAAAATACTAAAGTTCCGGTTGTCTTACCCAGCTGGAATTCTGTTTTCAAACCAAACAACGACTGAGAACCACGGATCAAACTCGTTGAAAGCGGCATACTAATATTACCAACCTCTACTCTTTTGATGATCTTATCTTCAGGATCCTGTCCTTTTTCATTAAGACCTTTGGATTGCAGATCTTTCCAAGAACCTTTTGCCTGCCAGACCATATTCATCCGGTTCTCAAAAGCAAAACCACTTTGAGTATCATAATTGGCTTTTAATTGAAGATTTTCCCCGACTTTGCCGGTTATTCCGAGTTGGATTCTCTGCTGTATATTGATTGCAAAACTTGTTCTGTTCTGTGGAAGAATCAAAGGATTATCAATTTTCTGATAAAGAATTCCCAGATCAAAAGAAGCAAAACCCTGTGGAATCAATTCTATTTTATTACTGCCAAAAATATTTTCGAACATTTTATTTTTGATCGTAATTGCGGGAATCAGGCCTTTTTTCTTAGCATCGGTCTGGTCTTTTCTTCTTCCGAGATCATTAAGAAGCGATTTTTCTTCGTAATAGGCACGAAGATTGTTTTGCATGACGTAATTCTTATACTCCTCGAAGGTCATCGCAATAGGCGCACCTACAACAGAATTTCCGATTTTCGGGTATAAGTAATACATGCCGGTTTTTATATCATAAAACGCGTCATAACGAATAGGATCCGCTAAACTGAAATCTTTTCTAACACTGATTAAGCTGTCAATCGGTTTTTCCTGCGCAAATAGATTGGTATAACCTGCAAAAAAAATGAAAAGTAGGGTTAATTTATAAAGGTAAATATTTTTCTTCACTTATAATCTTTTAAGAAACCGATGATAAATTATCATCAATTGTTAAATATTTTTTAAAATCTCTTTCACTAATTCTTCTACTGAAAAGTGAAGGTTATGCTTCAAAATTCTATCTGCAATTTTCTCACTGATTCGTTTTGAAATACCCAAAACTTCTAATGCTGATAACGCTTCATTTTTGATTTTATTGTTAGGAATATCGGAAAGTTTTTCTTCGGAATGCCCGAATATGCCGACCTTATCACGAAGATCCACTATGATTCGTTCGGCCGTTTTGGCTCCTATTCCTTTTACTTTCTGAATCAGTCCGCTGTTACCAGAAAGTATCGCATTGGCAGCCTCGGCTAAGCTGAGAGAAGATAGCAGTATTAAAGCAGAAACAGGGCCCACTCCATTAACACTAATTAACAAATTGAACATTTCTTTTTCCTGCTTGGTAAAAAATCCGAATAACAAATGTGCATCCTCTCTTATGATTTGCTGTATATATAACAGGACATCGGATCCCTGTTTTAGATTTTGTGAGGTCTGCAGACTTATTCCGATGTAATATCCCACCCCATTTACATCCACTACGGCAAAAGTTGGTGTGAGCTCCTGCACAATTCCTCTTAGAGAATAAATCATTAATTAAAAATTAGACATTTGCGAAGATATAAATTAACTTAAAACTAAAAGCCATTTTAATTTCTTAAAATGGCTTTTAAATATATATTTTTAAATAAATGTTTATTTTTTCTCTTTCGTTTGGGCGTCTAGAACCGCAATTGTTGCAAGATTTACAATTTCGTCTACGCTAGACCTCATTTGCAAAACGTGCACTGGCTGATCTAGCCCCATCAAAATAGGTCCAATGGTTTGTGCAGCTTTCATGCCTCTGATGATTTTGTAAGAAAGATTGGCACTTTCAAGATTTGGAAAAACCAAAACATTTGCTGGATTGGTTCCCAACTTTGAAAAAGGATAATCTGCAAGATGGTCGCTGTTTAATGCAAAGTCTGGCTGGATCTCTCCGTCTACGATCATTTTCGGATATTTCTCATGAAGGATTTTAACTGCCGCTGCTACTTTTTTAGATGTATCTGCTTTTGCTGAGAAATTCTCAAATCCCAACATAGCAAGTCTTGGTTCGATAGCGAAAGATTTCACAGTATATTCTGCCATTCTTGCAATCTCAACTAGATCTTCTGCAGTTGGATTTTTATTAATAGATGTATCTGCGAAGAACAATGGTTTTTTATCTGTGAGGATCATCATCATTGCCGCAACTTTATTTACGCCAGGCTTTTTATCAATGATTTCCAAAATTGGTTTCAGAACTGAAGCATAGCTTTTTGAGAAACCGACGATTAGTGCATCAGTATCGCCATGTTCCAACATCAATGGACCAAAGTAATCCCGTTGTCTTACATAACGCTTCGATTTATACTCATTGATACCTTTTCTATTGCGCTTGTCCCAAAGTGTTTTTCTGTATTTTTTTCGGGCTTCTTTATTTGCATCATCATTAGGGTCAATAATCGGAATATCTAGCGCAATGCCATATTCTTCCATTTTTTCTTGGATGAGCCTTTTGCTACCTAAAAGACTTGGATAAGCAATACCTTCCTCCTGCAGAATCTGAGCAGCCTTCAGAATATTATACTCTTCACCATTGCCCAGCGTAACTCTTTTCGGATTAGCTTTTGCGCGGTTTTGCATCATTCTTACCAGCTTCTCATCCCGCCCCATTCTGTCCAAGAGCTGATTTGCGTACTCTTGAAAGTTTTCTATTGATTTTCCGGCAATTCCGCTTTCCATTGCAGCTTTGGCAACAGCAATTGAAACTTTGGTGATCAATCGGTTGTCAAAAGGTTTTGGGATAAAATAGTCTTTTCCGAAGCTAATATCTCTAACATTATATGCCAGCTTTACCATTTCCGGCACCGGCTCTTTAGCAATTTCTGCCAATGCATAAACAGCTGCCAGCTTCATCGCTTCATTAATTCCTTTTGCCTGAACGTCCAACGCACCTCTGAAGATGTAAGGAAAACCAAGCACATTGTTTACCTGATTAGGATAATCACTTCTGCCAGTCGCCATCATTACATCTTCTCTGGTAGCGACAGCTAAGTCGTAACTGATTTCTGGATCCGGATTGGCCAGTGCAAAAACGATGGGATTTTTTGCCATAGAAAGTAACATTTCCGGCGACATCACATTTCCTTTAGAAAGTCCGACAAAAACATCCGAACCTTTCAGCGCATCTTCTAAAGTTGAGATTTCAGTTTCAGCGATGAAGTCGAGTTTCTCTGGCGTCAGGTTCTCTCTTTTATGGTTGATGACACCTTTGCTGTCACACATCAATATATTTTTAGGATCGAGACCAAGTGAGATGTATAACTTAGCACATGCAATAGCAGCAGCTCCTGCTCCATTGATAACCATTTTTACTTCACCGATTTTTTTTCCTGCGATTTCCAAAGCATTGATAAGCGCAGCTGCCGAAATAATTGCAGTACCGTGTTGATCATCGTGCATCAGAGGAATATCTAATTCTTCTTTAAGTCTCTGCTCTATGTAAAACGCCTCAGGTGCTTTGATATCTTCCAGGTTGATTCCACCAAAAGTTGGTGCAATGGCTTTCACCGTTTCTATGAATTTATCAGGATCTTTTTCATTGATCTCAATATCGAAAACATTGATGCCCGCAAATATTTTGAAAAGCAATCCTTTTCCCTCCATCACAGGCTTGGAAGCTTCTGGACCGATATCGCCCAATCCGAGAACGGCCGTTCCATTCGAGATTACGGCTACCAGATTTCCTTTGGAAGTGTACTCATAAACAGATTGAGGATCATCGTGAATGGCCATACAAGGCACAGCAACACCCGGCGAATAGGCCAGTGACAAATCTCTCTGTGAAGAATGTGGTTTGGAAGGTATCACTTCTATTTTTCCTTTCGGTTCCTGGCGGTGATAATCTAAAGCTGCTTTATCAAAAGCGTTTTGGTCTCTTGAATTTTTTGACATTGTTGAATTTCTTTTTGTAGTGAAACTATATTGATCATAGTGTCACGGGTTTTTAAATTGCGTAAGGGCGAAGGGCATTGTCGGAGCTCCTTGCCAGAGGCGTAGAGCGACTGCCCGCAGACCGACCCGCTTATCTCGTCATTAAAGACGAGATAAAGGGATCCGCCCAAATTATTGATGCAAAGTTAAAGCTTTGGAATGATATAGGCACGATGATAATTCACCAGGCTTTCTATCGGTTTCTGAACGACCGTCCCAACCTTGAAGTGAAAATCTGCCGCAGCAGCCCGTAAAGAATCTTCGAAAAAATAAGCCACCGAACCTATAAAGTTAATTTCGGCAGCACGGCATTCTTCGTACGGCATGACCTGAAACTCAAGGAAATTCTTCAGTTCTTTATAGATAAAATTCTGAAAATATGGATGCGATTTTCTGTCTACAATAAAGCGCGTGAAATCTGCCATATAAGCATTTGCCCTAGGATTATGGTACATATTTTTTAGAAGTTCGTCTATTTGCAGCTGATAAATCTCAGCAAACTGCTGGTGCAGATCAGGAGGCAATTTTTTCATAAAATAATGCCTAACCAGCTGTTTTCCCAATGCACTTCCACTGCCTTCGTCACCTATCAAAAATCCTAAAGAAGGCAATTCCGTCCTTACATTTTCCCCGTCGAAGTAGCACGCATTGGAGCCAGTACCCAAAATGCAAACAATAGCCGGAACGCCTCTGTAAGCTGCATAGGCTGCAGCCAAAAGGTCTTCCTTCACGTATATATTGGCATTGGTAAACACTTTCTGAATCTCTCTTTCTACAATCAGTCTGTTTTCAGCCGTGCCGCAACCTGAGCCATAAAAAAAGATATTTTCCAGATAATCACAGAACTTTGTCAATGCCTGATTTTTCTCCAGTTCATTCGCTATAAGTTCCGGTTTTGTAATATTGGGATTGAAGCCGACTGTTTCTGTTTTCAAGACTTCTGTACCGTCATTTTCCAGAATTACCCAGTCACATTTTGTGGATCCTCCGTCTACAATAGCAATCATACTTTAGGTTTTAAAGTGCTAAAATAATTTATTTTCTGGAAGATTTTATTGTGATTCTATTCATTCTTTATCTTCCAGGAGCCAATCTTCTATCTCATCTTCCAGATAACTGGTTTGTAGCTTTATGGCATTTATAAAGTCATCAGGAATACTTCCCGAAGTATCACTGGTTTCCAGATTCCAGAGTTCATCGGACATTAGTTCGTACTCGGAATAGATTCTTTTGAATCTTGAGTTGCTCTTTTCCAATTCCTCAATCTTCTTTTGCTGAGGCAGAAATTTTCTGTAAGGTCTGCTGGAATTTTTCATTTGTTAATAATTAATTGGTGTGATGTGGTGTGATGTTTAGCGAAAAAATCACCCGACCAGTTTCCTAGTCAGGCAAATTAATATTTATCTTTTGTTTTATTTACAGTATTTTTAACAATAACCTTCTGACTTAATCAATATTTAGTTAAATATTAATTTTCTTTTATGATAAAATAAATGTAAAAATATTTTTGATATAAAAAAATTATTTAACTATTATTTTAAAACATTTAACAATTAGTATAAATTTGCAAAAGAATGAAACAAATAATTCTTCGTCAAAAACAGGTCATCTTCTTTATTATAGCAGGAGGACTGAGCGCAGTTGTAGAAATCGGCAGTTTTAAAATACTAAGTGTTTACCTTCCGAGACTGTTATCTTCAGAGCAGAATTTCTATGGAATTAAATATCCGTTTAGCAATATTTTATCTACAAGCTGCGGAATAATAACAAACTATTTCTTAAGTATCTGGTTTGTGTTTGAAAGAGGGAAACATTCTAAGAAAAAAGAATTTTTCTATTTTTTATGCGTTTCTATAGTTTCCACATTTATAAGCCTTATTATCTTCCAGATTCTCTACCATTTTGTGTACAAAGATGTCATTGATCTTAGATTTTATGTACTTTCTCCAGAAATGATGAGTAAGATCACAGCCATCTTATTGATATCAATGCTTAATTATTCTATCAAGAAAAAGATTATTTTTAACGGATAAAAACCTATTTTTGGACTTAGTAATTTTTTAAAAATATTAATGAGGACAATATTAGCCTATCTCTGGCGGTTTTGGATGGTGATTCTGGGAACCGTTTTAACTATAGTTTTTTTCCTCCCAGTTTATCTCCTTTCGATCCGGCAAAAAGATTATAAAGCCTGTTATTTTTTTATACGCCTTTGGGCGATTGGGATGTTTTATGGTATGGGATTTCGGTACAAACTCATCAGTAAAACGAACAAAAAAATTGACAAAAACCAAGCTTACGTTATTATCTCCAATCACACTTCCATTATGGATGTAATGTTGCCTTGTATCCTATTTCCGAATCATCCCCTCTGCTATGTTGGAAAAAAAGAACTGGTAAAAATTCCTATTTTTGGAACGGTTTATAAAAGAGTATGTGTGATGGTGGACAGAAGCAGTGCCAGAAGCCGCGCGGATGTTTACAGACGATGTGCTGAAAGAATGAAGCAAGGCCAAAGTATTGTTATTTTTCCCGAAGGTGGCGTTCCAGATGATACTTCTGTTATTCTGGACGATTTCAAAGATGGCGCTTTTATTCTTGCAACAAAACACCACTTCCCACTTGCAGTCTACACTTTTCAAGGTTTAAAAGAAATGTTTCCATTTGATAATTCGAAAGGCTATCCCGGCGTTGTAAATGTTTTTTTCAATGATATACTGACGCCGGACTTATCATTAAGAACATTAAAAGAGACAGCTTATGAGGAAATTAAAATGTCTCTAAGTGAGAAAATAAAATAATTTATGATTTAAAGGACTTATTACTTACATTTGTTTTTATAATATAAACCTTAAATTAAGAAATAATTAATCTATGATACCACAAAAAACCAATTGGGCACAGTTCATCCCACTTGTAACCGTTTTTTTCTTCTGGGGATTTGTTGCGGCAAGTAATGACATTCTGATTCCCGTATTCAAAAAAG
>DLND01000154.1:1932-3006 GCA_002476905.1 Flavobacteriales bacterium UBA7519 | reverse complement strand
TATTCAAAAAAGCATTCGATTTGACCCAAGGCCAGAGTCAGCTAGTATCTGTAGCCTTTTACATAGCTTACACTGTAGGATCTATCATATATATGCTGATTTCATTAGCTATTCGTAAAGACCTGGTGAATAAAATAGGCTATAAAAACGGATTAGCATTAGGCTTGGCAATTTCCGCATTAGGAACTTTGCTTTTCTATCCTGCGGCTAATCTACATTCATTTCCACTGATGCTTTCTGGGCTATTCATCGTGGCGCTAGGATTTTCTTTACAGCAAACTGTTGCTAATCCTCTTGCAATTGCACTAGGACCAGTAAGTACGGGATCACAAAGATTGACATTGGCTGGTGGAATTAATAATTTCGGAACTACTATTGGTCCGCTGATTGTGAGTTTTGCCATTTTCGGCTCTGCTGCTTCTGAGAATACAAATATGAGTATTGAGAGTGTTAAGATTCCTTATTTGGTTTTAGGTGCCGCTTTTCTAGCCGTTGCGCTTTTGCTAAAATTTTCTTCTTTACCAGAACATCCGGAAACTATTGAAGAATCTGCTACAGAAGATGTATCCGTGAGAAGTTCTGCTTTGAAATATCCTCAGCTAGTTTTAGGAATGCTTGCAATTTTCATCTATGTGGGCGTAGAAGTTTCTACAGCTAGTAATTTACCCGCTTATATGGAAACGATTATCAACAGCAAAACAGGTGTTGTTTATACTTTGCAGGAAATCTCTCCGTATATTTCTCTCTATTGGGCAAGTTTAATGATTGGCCGTTGGACTGGCGCTGTCGAAGCTTTTACAGACAATATGACTACTCAGAAAATCTTACGTTTCGTAGCACCGTATTTAGCTTTTGGTGTTTTTCTTATTGTTAATGCGATCGCAAAGCACGACTTGTCACCGTTCTATATTTATGGATTAATCATCCTTGTTCTAATTGGTGCAGATATGGCGAGCAAAGGAAATCCTGCAAGGATGTTATTGATATTCGCATCTTTGGGAATATTAGCCATAGCCATTGGTATGTTAACAGATGGCATTATCAGTATTTACGCTTTTACCAGTGTTGGTCTTT
>DLND01000154.1:0-1863 GCA_002476905.1 Flavobacteriales bacterium UBA7519 | reverse complement strand
CAGTGTTGGTCTTTTCTGTAGCACACTCTGGCCTTGTATATTTACATTAGCAGTAAGTGGTCTTGGAAAACATACAAGCCAAGGAAGCAGCTTCCTTATTATGATGATTATGGGAGGTGGTATCGTGAGCTGGATGCAGGGTTTAGTTTCAGAAAGTATCGGAATGAAGCAAAGTTACATTGTTGGTATTCTTTGTTTTGCTTACCTTGCGTTTTATGCCTGGAGAGTGAGCGGAATACTAAAAAGTCAAGGTATTAGTTTTGATAAAAAAGTTTCTGGTGGACACTAAAAAAAATACTATTTCAAATTCTAAATCTTGGGCAATCATTTTGATTGCCCAATTTTTGTTATTCTATCTATTGTCGAAACTTGATTTTGCAGTAAGTTTCTTTTCACAACTTTTTGACTGGAAAAAAAACTGGCATATTGCATTATTTTCGGGAGTTAGCTTTTCAGTAGGAGATTTAATATACATAATACTTGGACTGTTTACTTGCTACTTCTTATTAATGAGTATAAAATTCCGCACGTCAAAATACATAAAGTATCTATTGATTATTGGAAATATTTTCTATTTCACCTATCAATGTTTTTGGGGAATGTTATATTTTCAGCCTACAATCATTCAAAAACTACCTAATAGAAAAGTAACAGATGTAGAAATAAAAAATCTAACAATCAAATATCTTAATCTATGTAAAAGCGAACGGGCCAAGCTAAATGAAGATAAAAATGGCATACTGAAAGTATTAGATTTTGCGAAAATAAATCAAGAGATAATAAATCAACAAAAACTATTGCCGAAAAACATATCTACAAAAAATTGTATTGACATTATCTCTATCAAACCAAGCTTATTTAGAGGGTTTATGAGTAAAACAGGAATCCTTGGCTATTATAATCCATTCACATCAGAAGCACAATACAACTCTAATATACCATCTACTCAGCTACCTTTTACTATGGCTCACGAAATGTCACATCAGCTAGGATTCGCCAGAGAACAAGAAGCGAGCTTTATAGGATTTCTTTGTGCACATACATCACAAATTCCAGAGTTAAGATACAGCGCGAACTTATATGCCCTGAGAAGTTTAATAAAAGCCGTGTCATACAGGGACAAAAGATTTGCCGAGCTAATTCTTAAGTCATTTTCATCTAAGATGAAACGAGATATAGAATATGAATTGCAATATGTAAAACGTAATGAAGGAATCGTTAATGATTTCTTTGGAGTGACTAATGATTTGTTCTTGAAATCTAACCAACAGCAGGGCAGTATTACATATTCATACTTTGTTAATCTCCTGATTGCCTATGAGATATAAAAAAAAAGAATCGTACTTACAGTACGATTCTAAAAACACAAATGATGAAAAAAAATTTATTGCTCCCGAGCGATTAACTCAAAAGCGCTGCAAATATAATGCTTTAAATATTATTAGGCAAATAATTAAACAGAATTCTAAATTCTGTATTTGGCATTAAATGAGTCACGAGACGATTATTTAACCTCCTTAATGAGTGAAAAATGAAAATAAAAAAATCCGTAATTTTATAAACAAATTACGGATTAATTTCGTAGCGAAGACGGGAGTATAGATTAATTTCAATAAACAACCATAAATATTTATTTTATTGTTTTTTAACATTTTACAATATTTTATAACACAATGAAAAACATTAAAACCCAATGAACAATCCCAAATTTAGTCCCCGATTTTTGAAGGAGGGACTAATAAAAATTACCCAAATTGAATTATTATTAGGTTTCGATATTGTCTCTGTCCCCCAATGATATAGAGACATACGCCCCCTAAAATTTATTTTAATTATCATTAGTTAGTCGTTCCTTAACAAAAC
>DLND01000066.1:25645-26180 GCA_002476905.1 Flavobacteriales bacterium UBA7519 | reverse complement strand
GATCTAACAAACTTATCCTAATAGAACCGGCGTTCACCCGAATACTGCATTTGCACTGAGTTTTGCTATCGATTGGGCAAGAGAAGTTGGAGATAAGTCATTTGAGAAAGAATTATCAGAAAAAGCTAAAATTTTCTATTTGAATAATACTAAAACACCAGCTTATCTGGAACCAGACGGAAGTGATTTCTTTTCGCCAAGTCTGGAAATTGCAGAATTGATGAGCAGAATTTTGGCTCAAAAAGAATTTGAGAAATGGCTTAATCTATTTTACGAAAAAAGAAGTCTTGAAAACATCGAGCAAATTCCTATCATAAGTGATGTTAATGACTATCAAACCGTTCATCTTGTGGGATTATCATTTTCGAAAGCTTGGGCAATGAAAAATATTATCAATGCATTACCGGAAAAGAATTCTATTAGAAAACAATTTGAGATTTCAAGGGAAAAATTCATAGAAAACTCTTTACCAATTATTTTTAAAGGTAATTATGGAGGCGACCATTGGTTAGCCAGTTTTGCTGTTTATGCAATA
>DLND01000066.1:22683-25488 GCA_002476905.1 Flavobacteriales bacterium UBA7519 | reverse complement strand
CTATGTGTCTATGTGGTTTAAACAAACTATTCAATATTTCAAATTTTAAAATGGAATTTTCTGTTACCAATTCTAATCAATCAAAGTTTTTTTCAATCAATTGTAACGGCAGGTTGATTGATTTATCAAAAGCAAAATTAATGGGAATCTTGAATCTGACTCCGGATTCTTTTTCTGATGGAGGAATATACAATAATGAAAAATCAGCCTTGCATCAAGCGGAAAATTTACTAAAAAACGGTGCAACAATTATTGACATTGGCGCACAATCAACCCGTCCAAATGCTAAATTTTTAAAAGCTGATGAAGAAGTCAGAAGAATAGGAAATGTGATTTCATTAATCAAAAAAGAATTTCCGGAAAGTTTGATTTCTCTGGATACATTTTATTCAGATGTTGTAAAGTTTGGTTATGATGAAGGAATTGATATTGTGAATGATATTTCCGCCGGACAGTTTGATTCTGAACTTTTGGACACCGTTGCAATGACAGGTTTGCCTTATATATTGATGCACATCAACCCGACTTATAAATCGATGCACAAGAAGAATAGATTTGATGATGTCATTTTATCAATCAATCGATTTTTCTCGGAAAAAGTGAATGTTTTAAGACAAAATGGAATTAAAGATATTATTCTCGATCCTGGATTTGGCTTCGGAAAAACAGTTGAAGACCAATATAAAATGATTGAGGATTTTGAGTATATCGGATTTGGAAAATTTCCGATTCTTGCTGGAATTTCAAAAAAATCTTTTATATACAAACCGCTCGGAAAACAACCAAATGAGGTTGAAAAAGAAACATTAAACTTACATGAAAAGTTGTTACAAAAAGGAGCAAATATCATAAGACTTCACAATCCTGAAACTTTGAAATCATCACTATGAAAAAATTATTTCGATACATCAGAAAAATACTGAAGAATTCTTTTGACAACATCCGAAATGAGCATCTGAAACAGAATCTTTTGCAGGCTATTCCGTTTTGGATCGGTTCTGTAATTACGGGTTTGATCGCTGTTTTATATGCTCAGCTGTTTGCTTTTGGCGAACATATTCTAAATAAAATTTTAAGTTGGCATCTTTGGATGATTTTTATAGTTGCACCTCTGGGATTTGTACTTTCTTGGTGGCTCGTAAAAAAATATGCGCCATTTGCAAGGGGAAGTGGGATTCCGCAGGTGATGGCGGCTGTAGAACTTGCTAATCCAAGAGATAATCATCATATACAGAAGCTGTTAAGTTTTAGGATTCTATTCATAAAAATAATTTCCAGTTTCGTTTTGGTAACATCAGGTGGAGCCATTGGGCGTGAAGGGCCAACCATCCAGATTGCAGGTTCGGTTTTCCGAAAAGTCTATGAATATCTTCCAAGCTGGTGGCCGAAAATTTCTAAGAAAAATATGATACTAACAGGAGCTGCTGCTGGGCTTTCTGCAGCTTTCAATACACCATTGGGCGGAATTGTTTTTGCGGTTGAGGAATTATCCAAAACGCATATCAACTATTTTAAGACGGCACTTTTTACAGCGGTCATCATTGCTGGACTTACGGCGCAAACGTTGGCGGGCTCTTATCTCTATTTAGGATATCCAAAAACACAAGGTGTGACTTTGTGGATTATGTTTCCGATTATTTTTGTGTCAGGAATTGCAGGTATTCTTAGCAGTCAGCTTTCTGTGGCGATGTTGAAGATTAGTCAGCTTAAGAAAAAACTGAAAACAGATTTTAGCAATATCATGTTTTTATTGATTTGTGGACTTATTGTCGCTACGATCGCATATTTTATCAACAGGGATATTTTAGGTTCTGGAAAAGACATTATAGAAAGGGTGCTTTTTACTGATAATAAAACAGAAGCCTGGTATGTACCTGTTCTTAGAATGCTTGGTCCGGCGCTCGCTTTTACGTCTGGTGGCGCTGGAGGGATATTTGCACCTGCGCTTTCCACAGGTGCTTCTATAGGAAGTGTTTTTGCTAATCTGATGAATCTGTCAGATAATGAAACGAATGTGCTGATTCTCGCAGGTATGGTGGCTTTTCTTACAGGAATCACGCGTGCGCCATTTACATCCGCGATATTAGTATTAGAAATGACGGACAGACATTCTCTTATTTTTCATTTGATGCTAGCAGGAATGATGTCTTCTATATTTTCGGTTTTGGTAAGTCGACATTCCTTATATGAAGAATTGAAAGTAAATTTCTTGAAGGAAATAAGAAAAAACTAAGTATAAATATTTTTTGATCGAATTTTCACATTACTTATTATACTTGTTACTGTTTGTATGTAGATTGTTTTAGATAACTAATTAGGTTTTTTTTAATTATTGAAGGTGTTTGCTTTATAAATGTTAAATTTTGATGATAAAATTTGTTTATTTCAAAATTATTTCGTTAAATTTGAGAGAATTTAAAAAAAAATATCTTATGAAAAAAACTTTACTCAGGCTTGTCTTTGTGGCTTTACCAATGTTTGGTTTCGCCCAAACTTACTTTTCAGACAATTTTGATGATGAAGATATCTCAGACTGGACTCTTTATGATCAAGATGGAGATGGTTACAACTGGGAAACTGTTAATCTAGGAACTGGTTACACTGGTGCTATTGCCTCATATTCTTATGACAATGCCTCATCATCAGCTTTAACTCCTAATAATTACATCGTTTCACCAGCTATTAATCTTTCGACTGCGACTTCTGCAATGCTTAAATTCAAAGTAAAAGCACAAGATCCAGATTGGGCAGCAGAAACCTATTCGGTTTATGCAGCAACGACGAATACCGTTGCAGGATTTTTAG
>DLND01000066.1:11554-22603 GCA_002476905.1 Flavobacteriales bacterium UBA7519 | reverse complement strand
GATTTTTAGCAACTACTCCGCTGCTTACAGAAAACGCAGCTTCTAATGGTGCTGGTGGTGTATTTTACACAAAAACAATTGATTTAAGCGCATTTGCTGGTCAATCGTAGGTTTACATTGCTTTCAGACACTATAATTCGACAGATATGTTCTCGATTCATATCGATGATGTAAGTGTTGCAGCAGCGCCTACTACCGCTCCTGGCTGTGCAGCATTAACTTCTCCAGCAAATGGAGCAACTAATATTGCTTATCTTTCTCAAGCATTATCATGGACCGCTCCAACTACAGGCGTTGCAGATTCTTATGATGTTTATCTAGACAAAAACACAAATCCTACTACATTAGTAAGCACTGTTTCTGGAACATCGTATACCGCAGCTAACTTAGATCCATCTTCCACATACTACTGGAAAGTGGTTGCTAAGAATACAGCTGGCTCTGCAACTGGATGTACAGTATATTCATTTACAACTATGGCGCCAACCTATTGTACTGCAGGTGCAACATCTACAAGCTTTGAGAAGATCTCTAATGTTACATTTGCTAACATCAACAAGAATTCTACAGCTACTGCCGGATATGAAGATTTTACTTCGACCATTGGAAATGTAAACGCAGGACAGACGTATACCTTCACTGCAAGTTTCACAGGTACATCTTATAATGGAGATCACGTTTTAGTATGGATTGACTTTAATAATGATAAGGATTTTAATGACGCTGGTGAACAGGTATTAGTTACAGCTACTAAAAAGTCACCTTGGACGGGAAATATTACAATTCCAGCGGGAGCTACTGCTACTACCACTCGTATGAGAGTTAGATTGAATGACTCAGGTTCTTCAACGTCAAACATCACACCTTGCGGAACATCTACATTTGGACAAGTTGAAGATTACACTTTGAATATTGGAGCACTATCTGTTAATGACGTTTCTAAAAACGGTATCAAAGCTTATCCAAACCCAGTGAAAGATATCTTTAACATCGAAGCTCAAGGAAAAATCAAATCTGTTAAAGTGTTTGATGTAACGGGTAAACAATTATTAACAAAAGATCTGAATGAAGTGAAGTCTCAAATTGATTTCAGCAGATTTAATTCAGGAGTTTATGTTGTAAGTACTACAATGGAAGATGGCTCTACTTCTTCTACAAAAGTGATCAAGAAATAATTAATTTTTCTATAATCAATTTAATCCCGCTAATATTTAGCGGGATTTTTTATATTAAATATTTGTAGTTCAGAAAAAAGTTGTACTTTTGCAACTCGAATTTTTAATTAAAATTAATTAACATTATGAACAATTACGAAACTGTTTTCATTTTAACTCCCGTTCTATCTGATGCTCAGGTGGAGGAAGCAGTGAAAAAATTTGAAGATCTATTGACTTCAAACAATTGCGAAATCGTTGCCAAAGAAAATTGGGGACTTAAAAAATTGGCTTATCCTATCCAATTGAAAAAGAATGGTTTTTATACCTTGATCGAATTCAAAGGAGAAGGAACTGTAGTTGCAGACCTAGAAACTGCTTTCAAACGTGATGAGAGAGTAATCCGTTACCTAACGACTAAACTTGACAAGCACGCTCTAGATTATGCAGTAACAAGAAGAAGCAAATTAAAATCTGCGAAAGCTTAATTCATTAACCTTTTAAAAATTTAAAACAATGGCAATAGACGATATGGCAAAACAAGCCTCTGCCGGGGGCGAATCGGAAGTAAAATTTCTTACTCCACTTGATATCAACACTAAATCTGAAAAGAAATACTGTAGATTCAAAAAATTTGGAATCAAGCACGTAGATTATAAAGATGCTGACTTCCTTCTTCAGTTTGTAAACGAACAAGGTAAAATCTTACCAAGAAGATATACAGGAACTTCTCTTAAATACCAAAGAAAAGTGTCTGCAGCTATCAAGAGAGCAAGACATTTAGCTCTTATGCCGTACGTAGCGGATCTTTTGAAATAAGAACAAAAAATAATAAAAGAAGTAGGTTCGCCTGCTTCTTTTGTTGCTGAATAATAATTTAATTCTAACTGTTTTAGATATTAGATATTGGATCTCAGATATTAGACTTTCTAACTTCTTATTTCTAACCTCTAACTTCTAGAATCTAAACAAGACAACAACAATGGAAATTATCCTAAAAAAAGATGTAGAGAACTTAGGACTTGAGTTTGATACTGTAAACGTAAAACCTGGTTATGCAAGAAACTTTTTGATTCCTCAAGGTTTTGCACTATTGGCAACTCCAAAGAACAAAGCTCAATTGGAAGCTACTTTGGAATCCAGAAAAGAAGAAGAAGCTAAATTGGTGGCTGCGGCAAATGGTGTAGTAGATCAATTAAAGAAAACTTCTATCACTATTCCTGCAAAAGTTGGTGCTGGTGATAAATTGTTTGGTTCTATCAATAATGCTGACTTAGCTGCTGCTTTAGCAAAAGCTGGTGTAGTAGTTGATAAAAAATACATCAAAATCCCTGGTAACACTATTAAAAGAACAGGTAAATTCTCTGCACTTGTTAGACTTCACAGAAATGTTGAGTACAACTATGAGTTTGATATCGTTTCTGATGCTCCGGTTGAAGCTCCTGCTAAAAAAGAGGATGCTCCTAAAACTGATGAAGCTTAAGATAACAAGATACTTCATAAGAAAAAACCACTTCAATCGAAGTGGTTTTTTTGTGTCAACTATTTTATTTTTTTGGCATCCAGGCTGTAAAGAAATCTTTTACTTTTTCCAGACTATATCCAGTTCCATCTTCCAGAACTCCGCTGTCTTGAGTATGAATTTGATTGCCATTTTCATCCAGAACTATAAAAACTGGATAACCGAATTGATCTCCAGGATTACCATAAGTAGCAAAGATTTTTTCGTTTTTATTTTCTGGTGACCAGTTCAGATGATAATACACATAGTTATCATCAACTATTTTCTTCAGCTCCGGTGTTTTCTGAACGTAATCATTGAATCTTAAACACCATATACACCAATTACCGCCTGCTTGGATCATCACATTTTTATGTTCTTTCTTAGCTTGATTTATAGCTTTCTTTATATCCAAAGCGGCATTGGCTTCTGGATGATATGGCTTTGGCAATTTTGCTTTTTCTTCTGCAGCAGCTTTTTTCTTAGCCTCAATTTGCTCTTTAGACAAACTGTTTACCGAGGATTGCGAACTGTAAAAAGATAATGTCAATAAGCTAGAAACTAAAACCAATTTATGAACTGTTTTTTTCATGATATCTTAAAAAGTTGATTGTATTTAACCCCGAAGATAAACAAAAATCTAGCCATTTTTCAGTATATTTGCCAATATTCATTATACATTGAATCAATTCCTATTTAGCATATTATTATTGATTTCCAGATTTCCTTTAAAAGTATTATATTTCTTTTCGGATATAATGTTTTTATTGAATTATTACGTCATTGGATATAGAAAAGATGTTGTATTGGAAAATCTGAGAAATGCTTTTCCCGATAAAACAGATAAAGAAATAAAAAATATTTCTAAACTTTTCTTCTCTAATTTCTGTGATTATCTAGCTGAGATGCTAAAAGCCTTCACAATCTCCGAGACAGAATCCAGAGTAAGGATGCAGCATTTGAATCAGCAACTATTCCACGATGCAAAAGCTGAAGGGAAAAATATAATTTTATTATCCGGACACGTTTTTAACTGGGAATGGTTTAATGCCTTGGCAACTATTATTCCTCAGAAAAACTGTCATCCTGTTTACAGAAAAATGAACAGTACATTCTGGGAGCAAAAAATAAAAATGGTTCGCAACAGGTTTAATAATAAATCTTTGGAAGCCAATGAAGTAATAAAACATATTTTTCGAACTCCAAATGATGGAGATTCTGTTTATATGTTTGTCGCAGATCAAACACCACATTCCTCGCACGTCAATTACGGTTTAAAATTTCTAAATCAGAAAACGCCAGCGTTCATTGGGTATGATAAACTTTCTACGAGGATGGATATGGTATTCATATACTGTGAGATGAAAAAAGTGAAAAGAGGATTTTATCAGGTCAATTATCATAGAATTTATCCGGATGGTGAACGGTTTGTAGAATACGAGGTAGTGAGAAAGTTTCATAAATTGCTTGAAAATACCATTAGAAAAAGACCAGATAACTGGCTGTGGTCACACAGAAGGTGGAAATATAAGGATGCAATTAAAAAATATGATGAATAATGACTATTGCGATTGCTATACTTAACTGGAACGGTAAAACTTGGTTGGAAAAATTTCTTCCGTCGGTGATTAGACATTCTTCCGGAGCAGAAATCTTTGTAATTGATAACGCATCCACAGACGATTCTATTGTTTTTTTAAAAGACAATTTTCCTGAGGTAAACATTATTCAGAATAAAGTGAATTCTGGGTTTGCAGCTGGTTATAATGAAGGTTTGAAGTTGATTCGGGCTGATATTTATTGCTTGCTGAATTCTGATGTAGAGGTTACAGAAAAATGGCTCTCTCCTATTATTGCACTATTCTCAAAAGACAATAATATTGCGGCAATCCAACCAAAAATACTGGATTATAATCAAAAGCAGAAATTTGAGTTTGCTGGTGCTGCTGGTGGTTTGATAGACAATTTAGGTTATCCTTATTGTCGAGGAAGAGTTTTTGATGACATAGAATTTGATAATGGTCAATATGACGATGAAACTGAAATTTTCTGGGCTTCTGGTTGTTCGTTATTCATCCGCTCAGCAGATTTTTGGGATATGAATGGCTTTGATGAAAGATTCTTTGCGCACCAAGAAGAAATAGACCTTTGCTGGAGACTGAAAAACGCTGGAAGAAAAATCTATTATACTGGAAAATCCAAAGTTTATCACGTTGGTGGTGGAACATTGAACAAACAAAATCCACAAAAAACTTTTCTCAATTTCAGAAATAATCTGACTATGTTGTTGAAGAATTTACCTGCTATAAAAGTATTTTTTATTTTATTTTTTAGGTTGAATTTAGACGCTTATGCTGCTGTTTATTTAGCCTATAAAAATGGTTGGAGACATTTTTGGGCAGTTTTCAAGTCACACGTTGGATTTTATTGGTATTTACCCAAATCAATACAATTGAGACAAAAAAGTCAAATAGATCCTTATTATCAAACAAAATGGTTGATTTTTAAACATTTTTCCGGATCAAAAAAATAAGATTTTATGGATTTTATAGCGCTCGATTTTGAAACAGCCACAAACGAAAGAAACTCTGCTTGCGAATTGGGAATTTGTATTGTAGAAAATGGTGAGATCAAGGAAACTAAATCCTGGTTGATAAAACCACCGTCCTATCCTTATTTTAATCATTATAATATAGCGGTTCACGGTATTACACCAGAAGATGTGGAATACGCTCCCACTTTTGGTGATGTATGGTATGAGATTGAAAAATTAATGTATGGGAATCTAATGATTGCGCATAACGCCTCCTTTGATGCCAGTGTTTTAAGAAGTTGTTTGGATCATTATGGTTTCTTTAAACCGAATATGAAGTATCTGTGCAGTATTGGAGTTGCTAAAAAAGCATGGAAAGATTTGAAAAGTTATGGCTTAAAAAATTTAGCTGAGTATCATCAGATCAAATTCAAGCATCACCGTGCAGATGCAGATGCCGAAGTTTGCGCAAAAATTTCTTTGTTAAGTTTTGAAAGACTGATGGTTACAAATAATGAAGAAGTAAATTCTGTTTTTGGAAAACGCTTTAAAATACTTTAACACCCGAAGCAATATAAATTATAGTTTCAATCGTCATCAATTACTCAAAACTTCTGAAACTAGGTTGAATTTCGGAATTTCAACATATAAGTCGGGTTTTCCAAAGCTTTCAAATAGATAAGAGCCTTCCATATTTCCGACGCCAGATTTCAGAATCACATTGGAGAAATAGCTGAAACTTTCTCCTGACTCAAGTATTGGAGTCAAGCCAATCACACCAGCACCTTCAACCTCAGTAAATCCAAAGCCAAGGTCATAAATCATCCATCTTCTGCTAAGAAGCTTCACTGTGTCTGCTCCAAGATTCTGAATTTCAATATGATATCTAAATACAAAACGGTTTTCAGAAGGATAACTATTAAAGTTGTCATATTCTGCAGTAACGCTGACTTTTACTTCTGAGGTAATTTTTGACACCATTTTATACGAATTTAAGGGTAAAATGCAAATATCTAGCCGAATATTGGATCAAATAATGATATTTAAGTTAAATCAAACACAATATCAAATAATAAATTGAAAAAAGAAAAAACAGGAAATCAAATCGACTTCCTGTTCTTTTGTTCAAATATTTGAATCTTAAAATTAAGATGTTACACTCTCTTCAGCATACACAAGACCTTCGTAGCAAGCGTTGTAAATCGCTTTCAACTCATCCAAAGTCGGAACTCTTGGGTTGAAACCTGTACAAGGATCTACTAAAGCATTGTTAGCGATATAATCAAGATTCTTATCCCAATCTTCTCTGGAAATTCCGAATTCTTTGATTGCTGATTGATTGTTAACTTCAGAACGTAAAGTTTCAATAGCCTGAGCCAAATCTTCAGCAGTTTCTTTACCAATTACTCTTGCCAAATCAGGAAAACGGTTTGTTGCTTGAGCGTTATAACGAATCACATTCGGAAGGAAAATCGCGTTAGAAGCTCCGTGAGGAATTCCGTACAAAGCACCAACCTGATGAGATAAGGAGTGAACGATTCCCAACCAAGCATTGTTGAACGCCAAACCTGCCATAAATGAAGCATCGTGCATATTCTGACGGGCTACAATATTGTTCGGGTTTTCTACCGCTTCTTTCAAGTTATCAAAAACAATCTCCAATCCACCTTTAGAAAGAGCATCTGCAATATTGTTATCGATATTAGAAACGTAAGCTTCCACACAGTGAGTCAAAGCATCAAGACCAGTATTTGATGTAACGTGAGCCGGCATTGAAGCACAGATTTCACCGTCAACAATTGCGATATCCGGGGTCAATTCGTAAGAAACGATAGGATATTTTACGCCTTTTTCTCTGTCAGTAATTACCGCAAGACCAGTAGTTTCAGTTCCTGTTCCGCTTGTAGAAGGGATTGCGATAAATTTTGCTTTGTTTCTTAAAACCGGAACCGTGAATGGCTTGGTCATCGCATCGAAATCTGCATCAGGATATTCATAGAAAACCCACATAATTTTTGCTGCATCAATTGCCGAACAACCTCCCAAACCGATAATCCAGTCTGGTTGGAAATTGTGCATCAATTCAGCTCCTTTTGCACACGTTGCAGATGAAGGATCTTCTTCCACACCATCGAAGATCTTAGTTTCGATTCCAGCTTCAGTAAGGTAAGCAACCGCTTTATCCAACGTTCCGCTCTTTCTCATGGAGCTTCCGCCAGTTACGATTACCGCTTTTGTTCCTTTGATATTTGCTAATTCAGAAAGAGTTCCAGCTCCGTGGAAAACCTCTCCTGCAATAAATAATTTGCTCATTTTTTATCTAAATTTTTAATGATGCAAAATTAGACCAAGCAAAACGGGTAATGTTATACAAACAAGCCTATGCGTTATACATTTGCGCCAGTTCCTGCTGAAGTTCGGTTGGCGTTTCTTTCAATTTTGCTTTCACGAATTTGTTTAAGGCAGAAGGTGAATTAAATCCTAAATCAAAAGCAATCTCTTTGTGAGAAAGGTCGGAAAACATTAACTGACGCTTTATTTCAATTAAAATTCGGTTGTGAATCGCCTGAATTGCCGTTTCTCCGCAATGTTTTTTAGTAATTGAATTTAATTTTTTTGTTGTAATTGCCAATTCTTCGGCATAATATTGAACGGTTCTGTGTTGTTTGTAATGTTCATTCAAAAGCTTTTTAAACCGAACATAAATGGGTTTGTCGACTGTTTCTTTATGTAAAATAGGATGCAAACCGTGAACGGATTCTATCAAACCTAACAAAAATATTTTAATCTGAAATCTTGCCTGTTCTTTTTTAATCAAGCTTGGATGTTCATAAATTCCTTTAATAATTCTGATCGCATTTACACTTTGTTCAAAATCTTCGGCAGATAAAATGGTACAATTTAGTTGAGTGGAAAGATTGACATTATAAGTACTCAGTTCGTTTTTCAAAATATCGGAACAGAACAAAATTTCTTCAAAAAGGATAATTTTACCTTTTAAATCTGAACTTAAATCTGAAGTAAAATGAACCTGCTCTGGAAATACGACAGAAATTTGTCCGGCTTTCAAAGAATGAATTTTATCTTCAATATGGAGTTGTAACGCTCCTTGTTCAATCACAATAATAAAAAAATGGTCTTTTTTATGAGGCTTTAGATATGGGCTTAAATTCTCTTCACTTAATTCAAAAACGCGGAAAGAAAGATTCTTATCTTCTAATTTTTGAATATTTTTTTTGATTTCCAATTTCTTCATAATTCCATCTTAATAGCGGGTTGCAAAGTTATAGTTTTATTGATTAATTAAGGATAATTGTGTTTCTAAAAAATTAAATCGAGGGAAGTTTTTATGATTTTAAATTCTCAATGAAAATTCCTATTTTTGTGTAATCTAAAAAAGTAAAAAGAAAGAAATGAATTCCTACAAAAATCCATTGGAAGAACGCTATTCCAGTGAAGAAATGCTGTTTAATTTCTCGCATAACAACAAGTTCCAAAACTGGAGAAAGCTTTGGATTGCACTTGCTGAAATCGAAAAAGACTTAGGTCTTGACATCACAGACGAGCAAATCGCTGAGTTGAAAGCCAATGCAGAAAACATTGATTACGACAAAGCAGCAGAATATGAGAAAAAATTTCGTCACGATGTAATGGCTCACGTTCATGCTTATGGTGATGTGGCGCCTTCGGCGAAAGGAATTATTCACTTGGGAGCAACTTCGGCATTTGTAGGAGATAATACCGATTTAATTCAGATTCGTGACGGACTTTTAATCTTAAAGAAAAAGTTGGTAAACGTGATGAAGAATCTTTCTGATTTTGCTGTTCAATACAAAGATTTACCGACTTTAGGATTCACACACTTCCAACCGGCTCAGTTAACGACAGTTGGAAAAAGAGCAACACTTTGGTTACAGAGTTTGGTTCTTGACATCGAAGAATTGGATTTCTTCTTAGAAACATTAAGATTCAGAGGTGTAAAAGGAACTACCGGAACGGCTGCAAGTTTCCTTGAGCTTTTCAACGGTGATTATTCTAAAGTTAAGCATTTAGATAAAGAATTATCAAAAAGATTCGGTTTCGAAAAAGTTTTTGGAGTTTCCGGACAGACTTACGATAGAAAGATAGATGCTAAAGTTGTGGCTTTATTAGGAAATATTGCACAATCTGCACATAAATTTACCAACGATTTGCGTCTTCTTCAAAATCTTAAAGAAATTGAAGAACCATTCGAAAAAAACCAAATCGGCTCATCAGCAATGGCTTACAAGCGTAATCCGATGAGAAGCGAAAGAATCGGAGCATTGGCAAAATACGTCATGTCTTTGACGACAAGTTCTGCAATGGTAGCTTCAACACAATGGTTTGAAAGAACATTAGACGATTCTGCGAACAAGAGATTAACAATTCCTCAGGCTTTCTTAGCTGTTGATGCGATTCTATTGATTTGGAATAACATTATGAACGGAATTGTAGTTTATCCGAACAGAATCAACAAGCATATTATGGAAGAATTGCCGTTTATGGCGACAGAATACATCATTATGGAGGAAGTAAAAGCTGGTGGCGACCGTCAGGAAATCCACGAAGTGATCAGAGTTCATTCGATGGAAGCCTCCAAAAAAGTAAAAGAAGAAGGAAAGGAAAACGACCTTATCGAAAGAATCCTGAACGACGATTCATTAAAACTAGATAAATCAAAATTAAAAGAAGTTCTTGATCCGAAAAACTTCATCGGTTTTGCACCGATTCAGACTGAGGAATTCATCGCGAATGAAGTTCAGCCGATTATCAATGCAAATCAGGATTTGATTGGCCTTGAAGCTGATCTTAAAGTATAAATTAATTTGCAGTCTTTTGGGCTGCATTTTTTATTAAAATCAATCTAATAAATGATTTTAGAATGAAAGCTAAAATCTTACATCTATAAAAATGAACAAAAGAATTTTCGTAGAAAAAAGAGGAATTTTCGATGTAGAAAGTCCAAAAATTTTTGATGAAGTAAAAGCGGTGGTTCCGTCCATCCAAAGTGTAAAAGTGTATAACATTTACGATATTTTTGGATTAAATGATGGTGAATTTGATAAAGTTGTGAACAGTACTTTCGTAGATCCGGTTACTGATATTTTAATCGAAGAAAATCCTGCAAAAGGAATTCATTTCGCATTAGAATTTTTACCGGGACAGTACGACCAGCGTGCAGATTCTGCGCAACAATGTATCGCTTTATTGACTGGAAATGAGAAGTCTAAAGTAAGAAGTGGTAAGTTAATCGAGTTTGAAGGAATTTCCGAATCTGATTTGGCAAAGATCAAAGACCTTTTGATTAATAAAGTAGAATCTCAAGAAAAAGATTTATCAGTTTTGGACATTCCTGCGGAAGAAACCCCGTCAAAAGTTATTACCCACGAGGGTTTTAACGATTTTACAGATTCACAACTTAACGATTTTTATAACAATCACGGTTTTGCTTTAGGTTTGGATGATTTAAAATTTATTCAGGAATATTTTAAAACGGAACAAAGAAATCCTACGGAAACTGAACTTAAAGTTTTAGACACTTATTGGAGCGACCACTGTCGTCACACAACGTTTGAAACAGAATTGTCAAATATTGAATTTGAAGGACAGTTTAAACATACACTGGAAACCATTTTCAATGATTATATCGAAAAAAGAAAATTCTTAGGACGTGAATTGAAACCAATCTCATTAATGGATCTGGCAACAGTTTGCGGAAGATATTTTCATAAAACTGGTCAATTGGAAAACTTGGTTGTTTCAGACGAGATCAACGCCTGTACCATCCAAATCGAAGCTGAATACGATGGTAAGAAAGAACCTTGGTATTTATTATTCAA
>DLND01000066.1:0-11397 GCA_002476905.1 Flavobacteriales bacterium UBA7519 | reverse complement strand
TCGAACCTTTTGGCGGTGCTTCAACGTGTTTAGGCGGAGCCATTAGAGACCCTTTATCCGGGCGTTCTTTTGTTTTCCAGGCAATGAGATTGACGGGTGCAGCAGATGTTTTGGAACCGGTCGATAAAACGTTACCGGGAAAATTACCTCAAAAAACCATCACAAAACAGGCGGCAAATGGTTATTCTTCTTACGGTAACCAAATTGGTTTGGCGACCACGATGGTTTCTGAAATCTATGACGAAGGATACAAAGCAAAAAGAATGGAGGTTGGTTTCGTTGCCGGAGCTTGTCCTGTAGATTGGGTAAGACGTGAGAAACCTGAAGCTGGTGATTCTATCATCATTTTAGGTGGTGCAACGGGACGTGACGGAGTTGGTGGAGCAAGTGGAAGTTCGAAAGAACAGGACGAAACTTCGATTCACACGATGAGTTCTGAAGTTCAGAAAGGAAATGCGGTTGAAGAACGTAAAATCCAGAGATTATTCAGAAATCCTGAAGTAACGAGATTGATTAAAAAATCTAATGACTTCGGAGCTGGAGGTGTTTCTGTGGCGATCGGAGAAATTGCTGATTCTTTGGAAGTTAATTTGGATGTTTTACCTTTAAAATATGAAGGTTTGAACGGAACCGAATTGGCTATTTCTGAATCTCAGGAAAGAATGGCGGTTGTGGTTGAACCTAAAGATAAAGAACAGTTTATCAAATTCTGTGAAGCTGAAAACATTGTGGCTGTTGAAGTGGCAAAAGTGACAGATTCCGGAAGAATGCAGATGTTCTGGAAAGGCGATAAAATTGTTGATCTTTCAAGAGCGTTTTTAGATACGAACGGTTGTTCGAAAAGCCAGGAAGTTAAAATTACCCACCTGAATGAAGTAAAAGAAGAAACGCCATCATTCAATGAAGAGAATTTCTTAAAGATTTTAAGCGATAAAAATGTTGCTTCTCAAAAAGGTTTGTTGGAAATGTTCGATTCTTCTGTGGGCGGAACTACAGTTGCGATGCCTTTAGGCGGAAAATATCAGCAGACTTTGATGGAAGGAAGCGTTCAGACATTGCCGGTTCTCGGAGCAAAAGATGTTGAAACAGTTTCTTTGGCAAGTTGGGGATTTGATGCTGAGATTTCTAAACAAAACTCTTTGTTGGGAGCTTCTTACGCTGTCGTTGAAAGTGTGGCGAAAATCGTTGCGATGGGTGGCGATTATAAAAATATCAGATTCAGTTTCCAGGAGTATTTTGAGAAATTGGGTCAGAATCCTGAAAAATGGGGAAAACCTTTGGCTTCACTTTTGGGAGCTTATGATGCTCAAATGAATTTCGGTTTGGCTGCCATCGGAGGAAAAGATTCAATGAGTGGAACGTACCAAGATTTGAATGTTCCGCCAACATTGATTTCTTTTGCTTGTGCCAACGGAGAAAAGAAAAACATTATCTCTCCGGAATTTAAACAGGCAGGAAATAAAGTGTATTTCTTTAATCATATCGCTCAAGAAAATGGACTTCCGAATTATGATGCTTTAAAAACAGTTTTTGAATTCATTTTCGAAAATATCAAAGCCGGAAAAATCGCTTCTGTGAAAACAGTTAAAGAAGGCGGCGTTGCAGTTGCCTTAGCGAAAATGAGTTTCGGAAACAGATTAGGTGCTGACATTTCGACTCCGCTCAATGTGACAAATTCTTTATTAGCTAAAAATATTGGCAGCTTAATTATCGAATCTGAAGAAGAAATCAATCATCCTTTGCTTCAAAAAATAGGTATAATCAATGATTCTGAATATCTAACAATCAACGGTCTTCAGACTTCCATCATCCGACTTTTGGCTTCTTATACTTCCACTTTTGAAAATCTTTTCCCAACCATTGAAAAAGAGAAAATCACGGTTGAAATCGATTCGACATTGAACTCAATCAACCCACGAAATATCATCATCAAAAAACACGGAATCGCTCAGCCAAAAGTATTTGCACCGGTTTTCCCGGGAACCAACTGTGAATACGATACGTTGAACGCTTTCGCTAAAGAAGGTGCGTTGGTGAGCAGTTTACCTTTAATCAACATCAATCACCAATTATTGGATGAAAGTATTGATGCCTGGGTAGAAGAAATCAAAACTTCTCAGATTCTGGCTTTCTCAGGAGGTTTCTCCGCTGGTGACGAGCCGGATGGTTCTGCAAAATTCATTGTCAACGTTTTGAAAAACGAAAAAATGAGAAATGCAGTTCACGAATTGTTAGACAGAGACGGAATGATTATCGGGATTTGTAACGGTTTCCAGGCATTAGTGAAATCTGGATTATTGCCTTACGGAAGAATCAAAGATTTAGATGAAAATTCTCCGACTTTGGCTCATAATGCGATCAGACGACATATTTCCCAAATGGTCAACGTGAAAGTTGTAAATGATGAATCACCTTGGTTAAAAGGAATGAAAGACCAGGTTTTCACAATCCCGATTTCTCACGGTGAAGGTCGTTTTATGGCTTCGGAAGCAGAAATTCAGAAGTTGTATGAAAACGGGCAGATTGCTACTCAATACCTGGATTTAGATGGAAACATCGCGCACGGAATGCCGTTCAACCCCAATAATTCATTGTTCGGAATAGAAGGAATCACAAGTCCGTGCGGAAAAATCTTCGGTAGGATGGGACACCCGGAACGTTTCGCAGAAGGGTTGCTGAAAAACATTCCAACTGCGAATTATCATAATATCTTTAAAAACGGGGTTGAATATTTCAAATAGGCTTCTGGCTTTTGGCATTAAAATGAAACAACTTTCAAACCTTCAAGGTTTTTGAAACCTTGAAGGTTTAAATAACAAATAAACAGTCCATAGGACTGCTATCTGTGTAGAAAATTAGTTACGCATAAAGTAGCGCGCCGTAGGTGCGCTATCTTTTTATGCTATTTTCTAATTTTTAAAAAATGTTTCGTTTGTTTTGATCAAAAAAAATTATTTTTACAGAAACTAAAATTAAGTTTACAGAAAAAGAAAATAATTAAATTTAAAATATAGCGTTTCGCTTTAAAATTCCCTCTTCTGAAAAGGTCGAAAATTTCAAAATAGTACGGGAAAGTAAAGTTGGAAACGCCTGCGGTAAAGCGTGGGCGTTCCTTTTTGCTTTGTGCTATCGGTATTCGACCACCGTCAGAAGGAAAGCATTTGGGAATTAGCCCACGTTTCTTTTACCGATACTATGAAACTTTACCAAATCCTCGAATCCCAACTCAAAAAAGAACCCAATTATGTTTCCGATAACGGCGAACTCAAAAAATGGGTGGTTCTCAATAAAGCTCAAAATTTCGATGAAGAATTGATTGGATTGTTATTAGACAATTCCGATTTGAAACAAAAATTTTTCATTGAAATTAAAAGCACTTTAATTTTCAATCAAAATCTTTTCATTCAATTTCTTGAACAGAAAAATTATCTTAACGACAGCTATACCCAATTTAAAAATAAAGTGGGTTTGTCTATTGACGGCAAATATCTGAAGCAACGCAATGAAGTTGCTTTGGTTTGGCCGTTTAAAGATTGTGTTTTAGAAGGCGGACAAAGCCGTGAAGAAGATAAAAGAGAAGAAATTTTCTTTAATGAAACTTTGGCGCAAGACGAAATTACAGAATTGCTTGACCCAAAAGTTTTGACCAACGCCAAAGTCTTTGATAAGGATGGCGAAAAAGATTTCAGCCAGTTCAAGCGCAACGAAAACGGGACAATTACCGATAATCTGATTATCAAAGGAAACAATCTTCTCGCTTTGCATTCTCTAAAGAAAGAATTTGCCGGAAAAGTAAAGCTGATTTATATTGACCCGCCTTATAATACAGATAAAGATTCGTTTCGATACAATGATAGTTTTAACCATTCAACTTGGTTAACTTTTATGAAAAATCGTCTTGAAGTAGCAAAAGACTTATTATCAATTGACGGAGGAATATATGTTCAAGCCGATTGGAACGAAATTCATTATTTAAAAATCTTGATGGACGATGTTTTTGGTAGAGATAATTTCAGAAATGAAATTGTATGATTTTATGAAAATAAATTTAAATTTCAATTCACTAAAAACTTTAATAATGACACAGAAGCGATACTTTTCTATTCGAAAAAAAACGGTAGTCAATTCTTTAAACACGTAAAAGTTCCCGTAAAAAATAAAAGAAAACAAAATCAGGTTACTTGGGACAAAGAAGCAAAAAAAATGGTAACCGTTAAAGATGAAAATGGTAACGTAGTTTACTATGAATCTGATGATAAAATTGTTGGCACTCTTTGGAATATTCCTCGAATAAATTCGCAGTCAAAAGAAAGAAAAGATTTATTAGGTCAAAAGCCCGAAGAATTAATTGAAAGGATCTTATTAGCTGGAACTGAAGAAGGAGATTTAGTGCTAGATTTTTTTATAGGAACAGGTACCACTTGTTCTGTAGCTCAAAAAATGAATAGAAAATATATTGGTATTGAGCAATTGGATTATATAAATACTATGACAATCCCTAGACTGATTGATGTATTTACTGGAGCGGATCAATCTGGTATTTCTAAAAAAGTCGATTGGCAAGGCGGAGGTTCATTCATCTACCTTGAGCTCAAAAAATATAACCAAACTTTCATCGAAAAAATAGAAGAAGCAGAAAATTCCGAAACGCTTCTACAAATCTGGGAAGAAATGAAAGAAAAATCTTTCCTAAATTATAATGTTGACATTAAAAAACAAGAGCAATACCTAGAAGATTTTAAATTATTAAGTCTGAAGGAACAAAAACAACATCTTTGCGAACTGCTCAACAAAAATCAGTTGTATGTTAATTTATCTTCTCTCAACGACGAAAATTTTGAGTGTACAGCGGAAGAAAAAAATCTGAACCGTGATTTTTACAAGATTTAAAGATTGTCAAGATTTTTTCAAATGTTTACCTTTAATTAAAACAATAAGATGGATTTGAAATATCTGACGAAAGAACAGCAAGACAAAATCACCCATAGCATTATTGGCTGTGCGATGGAAGTTCATAACATACTTGGAAATGGTTTTCAGGAAGTGGTTTATCAACGGGCTTTATCCATTGAGATGAATTTACGCAATATAGAGCACCAACGTGAATTTGAAATGCCATTGTCTTACAAAGGTTTTGACATCGGTAGCCGAAGAGTTGATTTTTTAGTAATGGAGGAAATATCGATAGAAATTAAAGCAATAATAAATCTTGAAGATGTGCATTTAGCCCAGGCAATGAATTATTTGGAGGCATACAATTTACAAACAGGATTGCTCATCAATTTTGGAGCAAAAAGCCTGCAATTTAAACGATTATTTAATAAATCTTGGAAATCGAAAAATCCCGAAAATCAAGGTTCAGACAATTTATAAACGATGGCATTTCTACACGAAATATTCAACAATCCGTTTGCTCGTAAAGCATTAGCACAAGTTGCTTTACCCAACGGAATCACAGATAATTTAAAATTTGGCATTCGACCTTATCAGGAAGAGGCTTTCAAACGATATCTATATACAGAGCAGGAAGATTTTGATGAAAAGCCAAACAAACCACTTCACTTACTGTACAATATGGCGACAGGAAGCGGAAAAACCTTGGTAATGGCAGGTTTGATATTGCATTTGTATGAAAAAGGGTATAGAAATTTTCTGTTTTTTGTGAACAGCAACAATATCATCCAAAAAACCAAAGATAATTTTCTCAATCCGCAAACTTCTAAATATCTTTTTAATGATAAAGTCGTCATCAACGGAAAAGAAGTTTTACTAAAACAGATTGATAATTTTGACGAAGCTGATAATGAAAATATCAACATCAAATTTACAACAATTCAGCAGTTGCATATTGATTTGAATAATACCAAAGAAAACAGCGTTACCTACGAAGATTTTGAGAATAAAAAATTGGTGCTGATTGCCGATGAAGCGCACCATCTGAACAGCGGAACGAAAAGCGGAAATCTCTTCGGAAGTTGGGAAGAAACGGTTTTGCAAATTCTACATCAGAATTTCGACAACATTCTTCTGGAGTTTACGGCAACTTTAGATTATGAAAGTCGGGAAATCGTTAATAAATACAAAGATAAAGTCATTTATAAATACGATTTATCACAATTCCGAACCGACAAGTTTTCAAAAGAAATCAACCTCGTCCGATCGCTTTATGACGAGAAAGAACGAATTATTCAGGCTTTAATTTTGAATTTGTACCGTCAGGAATTGGCTACAATTAATAATATTAATTTAAAACCTGTTATTCTTTTTAAGGCTAAAAAAACCATTAAGGAATCTGAACAAAACAAAGAGAATTTCCATAAACTGATTGATGAATTTTCTGAAACGATGGTAGAAAAAATCAAAAAAACTTCCACTGTTCCTATTGTTCAAAAGGCTTTTCAGTTTTTTGAAGCAAAGGATATTTCTTTTAATGAAATTGCAAAACGCATTCACAATAATTTCCGTGAAGAGAATTGTTTGAGTGCCAACAATGATTCGGAAGCAGAGAAAAATCAGATTTTACTCAACACTTTGGAAGATGAAAACAACCCGATTCGTGCCGTATTTGCCGTTCAAAAACTGAATGAAGGTTGGGATGTTTTGAATTTGTTTGATATTGTAAGATTGTATGAAGACCGTGACGGAAAACCCGGTAAGACAACCCTTTCGGAAGCGCAACTAATTGGTCGCGGTGCAAGATATTATCCGTTTGCGTTGAAAGAAGGTGAAGACAAATATGCGCGAAAATATGACGATGATATTTCAAATGATTTAAAAATCTTGGAAGAACTGTTTTATCACACCAAAGAAGACAGCCGATATATTTCAGAACTTAAAAAAGCACTGGTAGAAAGCGGAATTTATGAAGATGATGAAAATCTTGTAACTAAGCAGCTAAGTTTAAAGTTTGATTTTAAAGAATCAGATCTTTATAAAAATGGCTATGTTTTTTCCAATAAAAAGTTGCCTAAAAGTTTTGATAAGGTAAAGTCATTTAAAGATTTAGGAGTTACAAAAACCAATTACCGACATCAGCTTTCATCGGGTGGCGGAAGAATTTCCAGTGTGTTTTTTGAATTGGAAAGTCCGGTATCTTTTGATGAAGTGATAAAATCGAAAGATGTAAAATTAAAGGATATTCAAAAACACGTTATTTACTGCGCTTTGAGCCAAAATCCATTTTATTATTTTAGTAATCTATCACATTATTTTCCGAATATCAAATCTCTTTCAGATTTTATTGATGATGAAAATTATTTGGGCAATTTAGAAATCACTTTTCGCGGAAATTACAATCGTCTTCAAGAGATTTCACATTTCGATTATCTTCGGGCATTGAATGGTTTGCTGCAAAACATCGAAGGCGATATTAAAAATAATTCTACAGAATACGAAGGTTCAGAATACTTTTCACAACCCATTCATCAGGTTTTCAGAGATAAAGAAATCCGTATCAATAAATACAGCCCAAGAGCTGATGGGCAAGAAGATTTTGTAAGAGAAGAATCCTGGTACGCTTACAATGCCAATTACGGAACCAGTGAAGAAAAGAAATTTGTCGAATTATTCTCAAGACGCTTCGAAAGTTTCAGCCAAAAATTTGAAAACATCCATCTTATCCGGAACGAAAGAGAAATAAAAATCTACGATAAATACGGTCGTGCATTTGAACCAGATTTTTTATTGTTTTGTAGCGAAAAAGCCAATCAACAATTGACTTTTCAGGTTTTTATAGAACCTAAAGGCGCTCATTTGATCGGTCACGACAAATGGAAAGAAGATTTTTTAAAGAAAATCGGAAACGAGCAAAAGTCCATCAAGATTCATACAGATACATACAAGATTACAGCTGTACCTTTTTACAATTATGCAAATGAGAATGAATTCAAGACTGAATTGGAAGAAAACTTATTAAAATAAACCTGAAATTACTATCTTTGGCTTTGATTATGTCAAGCACAAACAACAAAAAAATGACTGTCATCAATGGCGGTCATTTTTCAGATTTAGAAGGTTTTTATAACGAAGTTTCTGAACTTTTTATGAATGATGAAGATTGGAAAGTTGGTACTTTAGATGGTTTTGATGATATTTTGTATGGCGTGGATTCTGATATTACTTGGAAAGATTCTGAGAAGTCAAAAAAAGATTTGGGATTTGATTTAACTAAAGAATTTTACGAAAATAAAATCAGAATTGGAAAACCTTTCAATGTGGAATTAATTCAACAAAAATTGGATGATTTGATTGATGGAAAAGGACAAACTTTATTCGAAATTTTAGTTGAAATTTTAAAATCACATCAGAATATTAATCTAATTTTGGATTGATTTAAACTTTCAAAATAATCAAAATCCTTCTTGAAATTTTCAGGAAGGATTTTTTTGCAATTTACTTTTAGCACAATCTTTGAATTATTCCGAAAAATTAAAGTTTATGAGTGCGGTTAATGTAAAAACGATATTGCTGAAAATATTAAAATGGCTGGGAATCACCATCGCTTCTATCCTATTTTTAATGTTCATTATCCCGATTTTGTTTCCGGGAACCATTTCTCAGCAGGTTAAGTTTTTTGCGAATAAACACCTTGCCGGAGAATTGGATTATAAGAAAACGCATCTTACTTTTTTCCGTCACTTCCCTTCCCTCACGGTTTCCGTAGACGATTTTTTGTTGAAAGGTTCAAAACCTTTTGAACAAGATACATTACTTGCAGCAAAAGAAGTAGCAGTTGGAATCAATCTGAAAAATCTGATTTTCAATAGAGAAGTTAAAATCGATGAAATCTATGTGAACGACGCAACTGCCAATGTTTTTGTTAATTCCAAAGGCGAAGCCAATTATAATGTTTACGTTTCAAAACCGTCCGAAAAACCAAAAGATACAACAGGAACCGGAGCATCCATTAAATTGGATTTAATTAAACTGAAAAATTGGAACATTAAATATAATGACCACGCAGCCAATGTTTTGGTTCAGGCAAAAAATCTGAATTATACTGGTAAAGGTGGACTGAGCGAAGATATTTTTGATTTAAAAACCGACCTCGAAATTGAAAAAATAGATTTTGCACTCAATCGAATTTGGTACGCACAAAAGAAATATCTGAAAGCCGATTTGATTACGAGAATCAACACCAATGCATTGACTTTTGTCTTGAGAAAAAATGAACTAAGAATCAATGAACTTCCTTTGAAATTCACAGGATTTGTGAGTATTTTGAAAGATGGATATAATCTTAATATCAATGCGGCTTCGGAGAAAACGACGATTAAAGATATGTTGTCCGTGTTGCCACCTCAATATCTGAGTTGGGTTAAGGATACAAAAATCGAGGGAAACAGCGATTTGTTTTTTAGTTTGAAAGGAAGGTTCAGTGAGCCGAAAAATCAAAAACCAGATTTGAAAGCAAGTCTTAAAGTAGATAATGGCTTTATTTCCAACAGCAATGCCCCGGTTCCTATGAACAATCTTAATCTGGATGTGAATGTTGATTTGCCTGCGCTAGACACAGACAAACTCCTACTCGATTTGCGAAATCTAAGTTTTGATTTAGGCAAGAATAATCAATTCCGGGCAAAAGTCAGAACGCAAGGTTTAAATGAAATGAATATCAATGCTAATATCAAAGGCGGAATCGATTTGGCAACTTTAGATGCAGCTTTAGGATTGAAAGACATTGAACTGAAAGGGCTTATGAATACTGATATTCAGTCAAATGGAGTTTTCAGTTTAGACAAAAAATTATTTCCTAAAACGAAAGGTTATTTCAATCTAAAAAATGGCTGGCTGAAAACGAAATATTATCCGAATCCAATTCAGAACATCAACATTCTAGCGAATATTCATAATACCGACGGAACTTTTAAAAGTCTGGGTGTGAAACTCGACCCTTTCAAATTTGATTTTGAAGGCAATCCTGTTTTTGTAAATGCAGATTTGCAGGATTTTGAGGATTTATTGTACAAAGTCAGAGCAAAAGGTGTTTTGAATGTTGGCAGAATCTACAAAGTTTTCAAAAAAGAAGGTTTCGATATCAGCGGTTTGATTATGGCGGATTTATCTCTGAACGGGAGACAAAGTTATGCGACAACCGGACAATACAGCAAACTTGATAACAGGGGAAATCTTATTTTAAAAAATATCAAAGCTACCACCGAATATCTTCCGAAATCATTCTATATCAAAGAGGGTAATTTCGAGTTTGCGAATGAGAAAATGTGGTTTAGAAAATTCTATGGTAATTACGGAAAATCCGATTATTCACTCAATGGATATTTATTAAATACCATCAATTATTTCATCGAAAGAAAAGGAACTTTGCACGGTAAATTTCATCTGAAATCCAATTATATTTTGGTTGATGAATTTATGGCACTGAAAGAGGGCGATAACACAGACAAATCTCTTGCGGTCACTTATGCAAAGGAGGAACATCCGAAAAGCAGCGGGGTTGTGATTGTCCCAACCAATCTGGATGTGTCTTTGGAAGCTAATGCGAAAAAAGTCGAATTCAAAGGACTTGGATTGAATAACCTTGCAGGATTGGCTTCGGTTACAAAAGGCGAAATTTATCTTAAAAATACAACATTTGATATCATCGGAAGCCGAATGGGAATCGATGCAAGATATCAGAATGAATCTCCGATTACCGCCAATTATGATGTGGCTTTGAAGGTGGATAACTTCGATGTTCAGAGAGCTTATAACGAGATTGATATGGTTCGTGAAATGGCAACTGCAGCGAAAAATGTAAAAGGAATTGTTTCTCTGGATTACAAACTGAAAGGCGATTTTGACAGCAATATGAAGCCTATCTATCCATCATTGGAAGGTGGCGGAAATGTGAATCTGAGAGACGTAGAAGTCAAAAACCTAAAAATGCTTTCCGCAGTTGGCGATAATATTGGTGCGAATGCATTTGATAATCCGGATATGAAAGGTGTGGATATCAAGACGAGCATCAATAATAATCTAATTCACGTAGAGCCGTTTACCTTCAAAGTTTCTGTTTTGCGACCTACAATTAGCGGAACGACTAGTTTTAATGGTCTACTCGACTTTAGAGTGAGAGTTGGTTTGCCACCAGGCGGCTGGATTGGCTTCCCAATCGTTGTGACCGGAACACACGAGAAACCGAAAATCAAAATTTTCAGCAAAACAGGTCAAGGTATCGTAGAAGCTTTGTATAATACCAAATCCAACAAAGTTATCCGAGAAGAAAAACGAGCCGAGAAAAAATCCCGAGCACAACAGCGAAAAGAAAAACGCGCTCAGGAAAAGAAAGCCGAAAATGCAGAAAAACAGATTGATAAAGACTTGAAGAAGAAATAAAAAGAATCCGTCTCACAACTGAGGCGGATTTTTTTTGGTTATTATATCTAGTCCTGAAATAAC
>DLND01000158.1:10127-11997 GCA_002476905.1 Flavobacteriales bacterium UBA7519 | reverse complement strand
CGCTCTTCCGATCTGCCTTGTGCATTGCTGTCATCCTTGCACCGTGCTCTGATGCTACAGAATCTAAAACAGCTTTGAATATTTGAGTTTTAATCGATTTTGGAATCAATGTTTTAAGGATTTCCTCCCGACCTGGCTCAAAGATGTAATCTACATTAACGTCTAAGCCTGCTTTCTCTGCAGAAACAGCAATAGGCAAAACCTGCTCTGTTACTACTTCCTGAGTAGCTGCATTGATAAATTTATTGTAAACGACATACACTTTATCAAATTTACCAGCTTTGAAATCCGACATTACTTTTTCCGTCATATTGGAAACGTGGTCAAAAGAAAGATTATCGAATAAAGAACTGTGGTTTTCATAAACCGTTTTGTTCTTTCTCATCGCATCAAAAGCCTTCTTACCGATGGTCAAAACTTCCGTTTCCACATTATTATTAGCAGAAAACTGTAAGTTCATCTCCTTGATTACAGATGAGTTGAAAGCTCCAGCCAAACCTCTGTTGGAAGTTACTGCAATGAAAAGCACTTTTTTCACCTCTCTTTCTATAGCGAATTCTGAGATACTGTCAGCATCAGAAGCAGCACTTACGTTCTCTATAATCTCCTGAAGTTTTTCTGAGTAAGGTCTCAGCATTACGATTGCGTCTTGTGCTTTCTTTAGTTTCGCAGCGGAAACCATTTTCATAGCACTGGTAATTTGCATCGTAGAAGATATAGATGAAATTCTGCCTCGTATTTCTTTTAAGTTTGCCATATTTATTTAGTTGTTGGTTGTCGGTTGTTGGTTGTTAGTTTTAGAAAATTCTGTCAACTATCAACCAAAAACCATCAACTAATTTTTAATTATACTTCGATGCAAGCTCAGTTGCAACCTGCTTGAGAGTTCCTGTGATTGAGTCATCAATCTTACCAGCTTTAAGCGCTGACATAACTTCTGGGTGTTTATTTCTTAGGAAATCAACATATTCTACCTGAAACTCCTTCACTTTTCTAATTGGGATATTTCTCAAGAGGTTTTCAGTACCTGCATAAATCATAGCCACTTGGCTTTCTACAGGAAGCGGAGAGTTTACCGGCTGCTTCAAAAGCTCCACGTTTCTTTCTCCTTTAGAGATTACCGCCAAAGTTGCAGCATCTAGGTCAGAACCGAATTTAGCAAACGCATCCAATTCTTTATATTGAGCCTGGTCTAATTTCAAGGTACCAGACACTTTTTTCATTGATTTGATCTGAGCGTTACCTCCAACTCTAGATACAGAGATACCAACGTTAATTGCTGGACGAACACCTGAGTTGAACAAATCAGACTCTAGGAAAATCTGTCCGTCTGTAATTGAGATCACGTTTGTAGGAATGTATGCAGAAACGTCACCAGCTTGAGTTTCGATGATAGGAAGAGCTGTTAATGAACCACCTCCTTTCACGATTGGCTTAAGAGATTCTGGCAAATCATTCATTTGTTTTGCGATAGAATCATCAGCAATTACTTTTGCTGCTCTTTCCAACAATCTTGAGTGTAAGTAGAAAACGTCTCCTGGGTAAGCCTCACGACCTGGTGGTCTTCTTAATAGAAGAGAAAGCTCACGGTAAGCAACCGCTTGTTTTGATAAATCATCATAAACAATCAAAGCAGCGCGACCAGTGTCTCTGAAGTACTCTCCGATAGAAGCACCTGCCATGGCAGAATAAACCTGCATTGGAACCGGATCAGAAGCATTAGCTGCAACAATTACTGTATAAGCCAAAGCCCCTTTATCTTCTAACGTTTTAACGATTTGCGCTACGGTTGAAGCTTTTTGTCCAATTGCAACATATATACAATATACTGGCTGACCAGCATCATAAAATTCTTTTTGATTGATAATGG
>DLND01000158.1:0-10044 GCA_002476905.1 Flavobacteriales bacterium UBA7519 | reverse complement strand
TTGATTGATAATGGTATCAATAGCAACAACTGTTTTACCAGTTTGTCTGTCACCAATAATCAACTCTCTTTGTCCTCTTCCTACAGGAATCATAGAATCGATAGCAACGATACCAGTCTGAAGTGGCTCAGTTACCGGCTGACGGAAGATAACTCCTGGTGCTTTTCTTTCCAAAGGCATCTCGTAAAGCTCACCTTCGATAGATCCTTTACCATCGATTGGATTTCCTAGAGTATCAACAACTCTACCGAGCATTCCTTCTCCAACTTTGATAGAAGAAATTCTGTTAGTTCTTCTTACAGTATCCCCTTCTTTTACCATTTTGGATTCACCAAGAAGCGCAACACCTACGTTATCTTCTTCAAGGTTAAGAACAATACCTTCTACTCCAGCTTCGAATCTTACCAATTCTCCGTACTGAACGTTTTCTAAACCGTAAACACGAGCAATACCATCACCTATTGTAAGTACAGTTCCAACTTCTTCTACGTTAGATTGAGTATCGAAATTTGCTAATTGCTGCTTCAGTATCGCTGATACTTCTGCCGGATTTATTTCTGCCATTATATGGTTGTTTTTTCTTAATTAAGTTGAAATTCTTTTTTGATGTTGTTCAGTTGGGTTCTAACTGAAGCATCAATTTGCTGATCACCTACTCTCAGGATATAACCTCCGATAATTTCTGGTTTGATAATCGTTTCCAAATCATAGTTAGTAACATTGACCATTTTGGAATCAGCAATAATCTTTTGAATATTTTGTTCTGATAACTTAGAAGCGCTTGTCAAAGAAATTCTCTGAGTCCCTTTGATATCTTCTACTTTATTAATGAATTCCTGAGCAATACCTTTGAGCTGAGATTCTCTCCCTTGCTTGATGATCAATCTGATGATATTTTTAGCAACAGGTGAAAAATCCTTGAATATTTCTAAAGCAATGGCTTCTTTCTTTCTTGCATCAATGATGGGTGTACTGAAAAACTGATTCAGGTCTTTAGATTGCGACATTATTTTAACAATGTCTTTCATCTCATTGAAAACAGATTCCGTGTTACCGGATTCCTGAGTAAAATCCAATAAACCCTGCGCGTATCTTTTAGCTACTTTAGATGTCAGCATCCTGATTAGTTAAGGTTAGACTTGTTAAGAATATTTTCTACAAGAGCATTTTGTGCGCCATCGTTGTTTAATTTCTCTCTCAAGATATTTTCAGCGATGTTTACAGACAATGTTCCAATTTGACTTTTGATCTCAGCCATAGCTGCATTTTTCTCAGACTGTATAGACTGTCTTGCAGCAGCGATCATCTTCTCTCCTTCTACTTTAGCTCTTTCCTTTGCTTCATTTACGATTTTATCCTTCATTTCTCTCGCTTCTTTCAAGATGCCATCTCTTTCAGCTCTTGCTTCACGTAGGATTCTTTCGTTATCTTCTTTCAGCTGAGCCATTTCCTGCTTTGCCAATTTTGCCTGATTAAGCGCATCTATGATAGTAACTTCTCTGTCGTTAACTGCGTTTAGAATTGGCTTCCAAGCAAACTTTGCTAATAAAAACAATAGGATGATGAAGGTAAGTGTCATCCAAAATAATAAACCTATGCCCGGCTCTATCATAATCTAAGTTTTTTATTAATTAAAATAATTTTTTTGAATTTAAGAAAAGTCTTAGCAAAACCAACCGTTTTGCTAAGACTTAGATGTAATAAGGATTACTTGATGAATGCACCAAAAATAATCGCAATAAGACCAGCTCCTTCAATAAGACCAGCTGCGATAAGCATTGCTCCCTGAATTTTACCAGCTTGTTCCGGTTGTCTAGCGATAGCATCCATTGCGTGTCCACCGATTTTACCAATTCCTAGACCTACGCCTAATACTGCTAAACCGATCCCTACGTAAATTAATCCTGCTCCAGTTGTTAAATCCATAATAAAATTATTTAGGTTAAATATGTTCTTTTTAATTGTATCTTAATGTTCGTGTGAGTGATCCTGTACTGCAATTCCAATAAATAATGCTGACAATACTGTGAAAATATACGCCTGCAATACTGCAACCAATAACTCCAATACAGAAATGAATAATGCCAAAGGCACAGATGCAAATCCTAATAATGGTGTTTTAAAAATAAATATCAATGAAATAATCGCCAGTATCATAATGTGACCTGCCGTTACGTTGGCAAAAAGTCGCATCATCAAAGCAAACGGCTTTGTAAACACGCCAATAATCTCAATCGGAACCATAATAGGGTAAAGCAAAATCGGAACCGGCGGCATGAAAATATGCTTCCAGTAATCTTTGTTGGCACTGAAAAGCGTAATCACCAAAGTAATAATTGCTAAAACTGCAGTAATTGCTATATTCCCGGTCAAGTTAGCTCCAAAAGGAAAGAATGGAATCAATCCGAAGAGGTTATTAATCCATATAAAGAAAAATACTGTCAATAAATAAGGCATAAACCTTTTGTATTTTGAAGATCCAATATTTGGAATTGCTACTTCGTCACGGATGAAAATAACGATTGGCTCTAAAATCCTACCAACTCCTTTTGGCATCATAGAATTTTTATAACTTCTCCCCATTCCAATGAAGATAACCAACATAAACACAACTGATAATAACATTGTAAAAACATTTTTTGTGATAGAAAAATCATAAAAAACCTTTCCGGAATCTTGCTTACCTCCAATCAAACCGAACAATGTTGCTTTTTCCAAACCTTTAGTAGATACTAATTGCCCTTCGTGCAAAGTATATCCATCATGCTCGTGACCATGCGCTACAGAAGATGATAAAAATGTATGAATGCCAGTTTCGTCTTTAATAATGATTGGCAATGGAACAGAGATATGTTTCTCTTCCGCAGTCCCTTCATTCAGAGTCATCAGATGCCATTCATTAGAATCGCCGATATGCTCCATTATCATTTTCTTTGCATCAAATGATTTCTCGGCCTTTTCTATTTCTGCTGTTTCACCTACATTAGCAACTTCGTGCTGAGCAGAGATAAAAACACTAGAAAAGATGAACAAAAACGTAAAAAAAACAGAATTAATTTTTAGCTTCATAACACATTTTATCGGTTTGCAAATATATCGATTTATAATGGATAGAAAAACTAAATTATATGATTTTTATCAAATCTGTAATTCTATGATTTATTGAGTCTTATAACCACAAAGTAGTATATTAAAAAAGAGCCGACTAAAAAAATTAGGCATAAAAATAAAAAATTAACTTTTGTTTTGTCTATGAAAAATAAAATTATAACAATCCAAAATATATCCTTCAACAAGTTGATTCCTAAAAATTTCAATCCTGGATTATTTCTATTAATAATGAATAATGAAAAGATCCAATACATCGTGACATTTAGAATAGACAATGAAGAAATAATAATTATAAAAGTTAATATTTGACCCATTTTGCAAAAGTAAGGAAAATCTAGTTGGAGGTTTTTAACGCAAAGCACGCAATGATTTTTTTGACAATATTGAAAACATTTTAAGATTCGCGAAGACGCTTTGCTCAGCAAGGATTTTCATATACTTTGTCATTCTGAAAGAATCTAAACTTTGATGAGATTCCTAAAGAATGACAAACATCGTATTTTATGTCAAATATTGTTTTACATTGAATCTGCAGCCCGACTTGAGCGGAAATCCTTTTTACGCAGCGCAGCGGAGTGAAAAGATTGACTTCGTCGAACCTAAAGGTTTGGGAGCGGAAGACGGATTAAGATGCCCAAAATCTAATATTTAATCTAATGATGATTGCTTAATTTTTCTTATTTTTGCAACCTTAAATATCTTATTAAAGTTATGTTTAACAGTTTACAAGACAAGCTAGATAAAGCGCTTCATAATATTTCGGGCCGTGGAAAAATCACGGAAATCAACGTTGCAGAAACGGTAAAGGAAATCCGAAGAGCATTGGTGGATGCCGATGTCAATTATAAAGTTGCTAAAGACCTTACAAAAAGAGTTCAGGATAAAGCGATTGGAGAAAACGTTTTGACTTCTCTGACGCCGGGACAATTGATGACGAAAATTGTTCACGATGAATTGGTAGATTTAATGGGAGGTTCTCAAGAAGGGATCAACCTTTCTGGCAAACCAACTGTGATTTTGATTGCTGGTCTTCAGGGTTCTGGTAAAACGACTTTCTCTGGAAAATTAGCGAACTATCTGAAACAAAAAAGAAGCAAAAAACCACTTTTGGTAGCTTGTGATATTTACAGACCGGCAGCAATTGACCAATTGAAAGTTCTGGGAACTCAAATCAATATTGAAGTTTATACAGAGGTAGAAAATAAAAACCCTGTTGCGATTGCTGAGAATGCGATTAATTACGCAAAATCAAATGGATTCGATACTATTATCGTAGATACGGCTGGTCGTTTGGCGATTGATGAGCAAATGATGAACGAAATCAAGGCGGTTCACCAAACGATCAAACCGACTGAAACGCTTTTCGTTGTAGATTCGATGACAGGACAAGATGCTGTGAACACGGCTAAAGCCTTCAACGACACTTTAAATTTTGACGGTGTTGTTCTTACGAAATTGGATGGTGATACACGTGGTGGAGCTGCGTTGACAATCCGTTCTGTGGTTGAAAAGCCAATCAAGTTTATCTCCACCGGAGAAAAAATGGAAGCGCTTGACCTTTTCTATCCGGAAAGGATGGCTGACAGAATTCTCGGAATGGGAGATGTTGTTTCCTTAGTTGAAAGAGCTCAGGAACAATTTGACGAAGAGGAAGCTAAAAAACTTCATAAGAAAATCGCGAAGAATGAATTTGGTTTCGATGATTTCTTAAAGCAGATCAACCAAATCAAAAAAATGGGTAATATGAAGGATCTGATGGGGATGATTCCGGGTGTTGGAAAAGCGATTAAAGATGTGGACATTAATGATGATGCTTTCAAACATATCGAAGCGATTATCCATTCGATGACGCCCGACGAAAGAAGAAGACCTTCTATCATCAATGTTTCCAGAAAACAAAGAATTGCTAAAGGCTCGGGAAGAAAGCTAGAAGATGTGAATGCTTTAATGAAACAATTTGATCAAATGGGCAAAATGATGAAAATGATGCAGGGCCCTCAAGGCAAGCAAATGATGCAAATGATGAGCAAAATGCCAAATATGCCTGGATTGGGTGGTGGTTTGTTTGGGAGATAGAATATAAAGTAAATAAAAAGGTGTGATTTTAAATGAATCACACCTTTTTTTTATTTAATTTCTTGACTTTAATAATATCCATATTTGCTTACTGACGGGAACTCCTGTTCGTGCATTTTTCCACTTTAATAAGCTCCAGTAAGTATTGGAAGGTAAAGTTTTACCATTAAAATCTTTTCCATCCCATTTGAAATATTTATTTACTTTCGAGTGTTCAAAGACTTTGCCACCCAACCTATTATAAATAGTTATCTCTAGTTCAGAATAGTCTTTTAGCTTGGAATAATCCCAATAATCATTGACACCATCATCATTAGGAGAAAAAAAGTTTGAAAGAGTAATATTTTCTTGTAATGTCAAAAGCTTAATTTCTTTTTTGATAAAGCAGCCAGACAAGGATATAATCTTAACATATGCATTTAACAATGCTGTTTCATATTCTGAAGGTTTAGTAATTAGTTTTGTTAAATTAATATCTTCATAAAATTCATAATTATCGCTGCCCTTGTTAATTATAACTTGACTCAGGTCATATTTTCCCTTACCACTAGTTTCTGTAATAGGGTACAATTCAGATTTTATTTCTGCGTTAGGTTTATTGTTTACATATACTGTACCTTTTACTGTTTCACATAGTGCGGAAGTTGCTGTACACATCCTATAAATAAATCTATCATCCCCAGTAAAATTACTGTCAGGAATATATTTTAAGTTTAAATTATTTACAATAACTTTTCCATTAAGCGGTTGTGTAAGTACTTCTAATTTTGAAATAATTTGGTCTTCATTAGGTGGAGAGAATTTCGCTAAAATTGACAAATCCTCACATACTTTGCCAAAATCTTTTTCAACAATAGTATAAGGGCAATGCTGTATATTGAAACTATTTGTAGTGTAGTTAACATTAGAATATGTTAAAACACACGAATATATTCCAGCTTCTTTAGGAATATATGTAGGATCATTAGCACCTATAATGTCTCTTCCATCTTTTTGCCATTGGATTTTATCAAAAACGCTGTTATTGAGTTTTAACAGTAAACCTTCTTCAATACAATTTCCATTTAGAGTAATAAAGGGATCATTACTGTAACTTACAACACTCCCGGCATATCCCGAATAAGAGGCGGAATAAGTTTTTGTGGTACCTCCGACAAAATCAACATTTAAACTTTTATCAGATTCTATAACAAGATTACCTTTAGAATTTTGAATTGTATGAAATTCCCATCCAGACTTTCCAATAATATCTGTTCCTCCAAGAACCTGAGATCCATTAATTTTAATACTAGCGTTTTTTTCAGTTTTTATTGTGAGTTTACTTCTCATCTGCTGACCTCCGATGTCATCTATAAAAGGAATTGTAATTTTATTAATTTGATACTCCTGATCTATAGGATAAGAAAAAAGCATGGCACTGGTGTTGCCTACTTTGTATTCATAATTTCTTGGATCGATTGGTTTATCATGAAATGTTGCTAATAACTGATAACAATAAATGGGCTTTGTAGCTTTTATAAACATGGAGGAAGTAGTAATTTCTCTACCCTCTTCATTTACAAACGGTGATTCTGAGCTTGGGATAAATTTCTTATCTCCCTGATATGGACCTATATAATATTCACCTTTATTTAAAGTAAATAGAGGCGAAGTTTCATTATTAAAAGAAACTTGTGTATCATTTTCAGTAGCGACAATAATAGCTTTTTCTGTAAAATATGAACCTGATGCCATACCATTAACTATCAAATATTCCTTACCTAATTTATTAACCGGTAAACTTTGATCGATATTGGCACTTCCACCTTCCAAAGCTGCATCTTGGCTTAGAAGATTTCCGTTAGTTAAAACAATAGGCTTATCCGAAGTTATATTTGCTCCGATAAGATGTGAATCAAAATAATCATTAATTGCACCTGTTGTATTATCTTTTTTTAATGCTGCTATGATGTAGGTTTGATTCTTATTTAGAGTGATATTAATCTCACTGCTATTGGATCCGTCTGTAAATACCAAACCTTCACTGTAGCCTGATATTTTTACTTTTGTATTGTCAAAATAAGCGGTAATGCTGGCTTGATAGTTAAAAGGATTTGGATTAAAACTACCATTCAAAAGATTTTGATCATTAACAATAAAAAAAGAATTCCCTAAAGCGCTTTTGCCTTTAGAAGAAATTATTTCTGTATTTTTTCCAACATATTTAAGATTAGAATAGAAGCTTTTTTCGCCAACAAGATGAATACCTCTATCCAGTGGCTTCATTGTATCACCAATAAAATTGGTATATACTGATAATAAATTGCCTTTAGCCCCCAAATTATATTCCAAAGGATTGGCAGCATCTAGAACCACAGTGTCAATTAGATTATTCCCATTATATATATAAACTTTGAACGGTAAGATTTCAGGAGTAGAAAGCGAGATTAGAGCATTGGACACATTAGCACCCGAACTCAATACTGGCGGAAACCAATGTTCTAAGTCTAATTGCGCCTTCAACATCAAGTTATGCAGAATTGTGAATAGAAAAACTAAAAAATACTTTTTCATCGTAGAATTACAATAATTGCTAAATATACGAGAAATGTATAAAAAAGCTGCTTCTTTCGAAGCAGCTTTAAGTTTAATATTTATTTTACAATAAATTATCTAGCCCAGAAAGGCGTAAACTTATTTTTGGCAAACACGTCTGCAGCAGCCATAGAAGGCACATTATTAGTATTAGACTGATACTCAGAGTTAGGATATAACAATCTGTTAGGCTTCACAGGATTTAAAGAAATAGTTGGAAGCGGTGTCACAGGATAACCCGTTCTGGTATAATCAAAGTAAGATTGTTCAGGATTAATTCCTGTAAGAGCAATCCATTTTTGAGTCATAATTGCCTCAATTTTATTTTGGTCTGATCCTGTCCATCCTAATTTAGGAACTAAATTTACACTTGTAATATAAGCAGCAGCTCCAGTTGCTCCTAAGTAAGAATAGGATGCAGTGATTCCATCTTGGAAATGTCCTTGAGCATTAGAAACAACACTTGGATATCTCAATGCTGCTTCAGCAAGTAGAAACTCAGCCTCAGCTTTTGTCATTAAGACACCTGCCTTGGAAGAACCTTTTTGTATTAATTCCGCTTTTCTTCCCTCTGGATCTGTCGCTGTGATAGTTTGAGATCCAATGATCAATCCATCACCAGTTCTGGAAACAGTTCTACCGGATGCTGCACCTGGCTGACCTGGAGTTGCTCCTTGTCTAACGCCTTCTACATTTCCTCCAACAAGTGTAAACATTCTGCCTCTACGTCCATCGATAATATTTTTAAACTTTTGATATACTTCTCTGGTATCATTTTCTTTATTACCATTCAATGCAATAGAAATATGTTCAGAAGGAACTACCAAAGTCCAGTTTTGAGGCCGAGCACCAGAACTTGTATAAACATAGTAGTTCATCCAAGGGTTCTGCTGTGCGTCTGAACTCTGAGAATATCCAGGGTTAACTGTAACGTCAGCATTTACAAAAGATGCGCCTTGCAATGTTGCTAACTTCTGATCTCTGTAAGTTGCCATGTCACCTGTAACATTAGACATTCTTACAAGATATCTAAGTTTAAGTGTATTTGCAAATGCTTTCCATTTTGCCATTGAACCTTTAAAAACAATATCAGCGCTTGCAGGAACATCTCCTTTTTTACCATCAATTAGTTGAATAGCATTTTCGATATCTGCGATTGATGCCTTATAAATGTCCTCACCTTTATCATACTTTGGTGTCAAATTCAACTCTCTTTTAAATGCTTCAGAATATGGCATATCACCCCAAAGGTCTGTTAGTGTCTGCACATAGTAAGCCTTCATCACTTTTGCTATCGCTTTATACTGAGAGTATTGGCCAGAAGGATCACTATAGTCTATGATAAATTGAAAATTTGAAATCTGTCTAAATAATTGATCCCAAACATCAGCATAAAATGCACTTGTAATATTTGGCGAATACTCATCAACAAATGGCGTACCGAATGAATATGAGTTTCCAGCAACACTATTCATCATAATGCCACCAAATAAATTTAGTCTTCTTGCTTGCACATAGTAGCTATTAGAAATGGCGCCTGGCAAAACAAAATTAGGTGTTAAATTACTAACGGCGATTCTGTCTGGACTTTCATTAATGTCCATATAATCATTACAAGCTGTTGTACCCATTAGGACTCCAGCTAATGCTATTAAATATAATTTGTTTTTCATTTTTTTTAATTAAAAAGTTGCATTGATTTTAAATCCGAAGGTTCTTGTCGTAGGATATTGAGTGGTAAGAGCAATCCCCGCAGCATTATCGTTATAACTAGCAGTTTCTGGATCTGCAAAATTTCTGTTATCTTTAGAATAGATAATAATTGGGTTTCTAGCATATACACTAAGCGTCATTCCATTCAAAAATGTAGAACTCAAAACAGATTTTGGAATATCATAACCCAATGAGATTTCTCTTACTTTGAAAGCTGTTGCATCAACTACTAAATTCTCACCTACATTTCTATAGATTGAACCAGTCCAATACGTAACTGCCCCTCCATAATCAGCGCCATATGCTGCAGTTGTGTTATTAACGTAATTTCCGTTTACAAGTTGTACAGAATTTGGAACTACATAACCTTGTGTTCTATCCTGATTAGCTGTTTCTTCGAGAGCACCAGTAAATGCCAATAATCGTTTAGTAAAGGAAACAAATTGTCCTCCTTTTCTATAATCTGCTACAGCTGACAATGTGAAGCTCTTAAATTTAAATGAAGTACTAAAATTCATTGTATAATCTGGATTCAAGCTTCCTAAAACTTTTGTATCGGAATTCACTAAT
>DLND01000178.1:3314-3619 GCA_002476905.1 Flavobacteriales bacterium UBA7519 | reverse complement strand
AATAACAGAAAATCGTCCAAGGCGAACCAGCGAATCCAATCAACGGAATCTCATTATCCAACTTCTCCAAAGTCATTTCTATCGCATCGAAAACGTAACCCAAAGTATCATTTACATCAGGAACGATAACGTTGTCAACTTGTTCAGCAGTTCTTATAGGTTCATCCAACCAAGGCCCAACCGATTCTTTCATTTTGAAATCGATTCCCATCGCTTGTGGAACCACCAAAATATCCGAGAACAAAATCGCTGCGTCCAAAGGAAATCTTCTAATCGGCTGTACCGTGATTTCCGAAGCTAATTCC
>DLND01000178.1:0-3107 GCA_002476905.1 Flavobacteriales bacterium UBA7519 | reverse complement strand
CGCAAAGCGATGAATTCCGGCAAGTATCTTCCGGCTTGTCTCATCATCCAAACTGGCGGTCTTTCCACGGTTTCTCCGCGAAGTGCCTTTAAATATAGGTCGTTTTTGATCATTTTATTTTCAATGTTTTCAACTGTTGCATATTTTGCAACGGTTTGTTTCTAATGAGTTATTGCAAAATATACAACAACTAAAAATATCAATAGAAATGGGCTTCAGCCCATTTTCTATGGTTGGTTTCTAATAGGCTTTAGCCAAAATTTAAGTTTCGGCTAAAGCCTATTTTGCTTTTGTTAATAAACATCGGGCTGAAGCCCGACACAATTGATAATACAATTCGTCTTTTCAAGTCACATCAACATTGTCATATTGAGCCAGTCGAAGTATTTTTTAAAATCAAATTCAACAAATCTGCTAAAGTATTTTTTGAGCTTGTAATTATTTTATTATCAGTTAGTTTTTCTATTTCAGAAGTTGTGGTTTTTCCAATCGAAAAAATCTTAACATCGTCAAATTGATTAAACTTCGCAAAACTACGAACTCCGCTCGGACTGAAGAAAACTATCGCCTGATATTTCTCATTGATTTTCGGGTAAAGTAGTTCGGTCTTATAAACAGGGATTTTTTTGTAAGAAATATTTTGCAAAGGCAATCGCTCGTCCAAAATATCAAGCGCAATATTTCCGCAAAAATGCAAAAACTTTTCATTCACCGAATTTTCTGTTATGAAATTTGAAAGCTCACTGGCATTTTTACAAAGTTTAAAAGTCCCAAAATTATGCTGTCTTAATTCTTTTTTAGTTTGCGAACCAACAACGTAGATTTTGTTGTAATTTTTTGGTTCAGCAAAGTTTTCATTTGGTGAAAATCCATTTTCGAAAAAAGCTTTTACACCATTCACACTTGTGAAAATCAATGACTTGTTTTTTAAACCGAAAGATTTAGTTTTTATAAATTCTGTATTAATAACTTCAACAAAATCAACCGAAAAATCTGTTCCCAATTTCTCAGAAATTTTTTCTTTGTCTAATGATTTTGTAAAAAGGATTTTCATTGTGTGGATTTTTAACACAAGGTTCACTAAGTTGTTTCACAAAGAACACAGTATTAAAACTTAATAATTCTATTTGTGACCGTTGTGTAAAATCTTTGTGCCTTTTGTGGTTTAAAAATTACAAAGATTTTTTAATTTCTTCCATCAATTCTTTGCCTCCGTTTTTCAGAATTTCCAAAGCGATTTTTTCTCCAAAATTTTCAGAATCATTCCAATCAAAAATCTCATCAGTTTCAATGCAATTTTTTCCGTCAAGTGAACAAAGTCTTCCGATGAATCTGATTTGTCCGTTAACCATTTCAGCTTTTGCACCAATTGGAGCAGTACAACCGCCTTCCAGCGTTTTCAGAAATTCTCTTTCTATCGTCACACAGATTTCGGTTTCTTTGTGAGAAATCGATTTTAAAGATTCATTCAACGTTTCATTGTCAGACAAACTTGCAATGGCAACTACACCTTGCGAAGGTGCTTGTAAGAGGAATGGAATCTGTTCATATTGGATATCCAGATTCATCCTTTTGATTCCTGCTAAAGAAAAAATAGTTGCATCAGCGATTTCGTCATCCAATTTTTTCAAACGTGTCTGAACGTTTCCTCGGATGTCTGTGAATTCGGTTTCAGGAAATTCTTTTAACCAAAAAGCACGTCTTCTCAAACTGCTGGTCGCAATTTTCAGAACGTTTAAATCCAAAGATTCCGCATCATTATTTCTTACCAAAACATCTTCCGGAAAATCTCTTTCCAAAACTGCAGAAATCTGAATATTATTAGGTAATTGCGTTGGAACATCTTTTAATGAATGAACGGCGATGTCAATTTCCTTATTTAATAAAGCGATGTCCAAATCTTTTGTGAAAACTCCCGTGATTCCCAATGCATAAAGCGGTTGATCCAGATTTTTGTCACCAGAACTTATGATAGGAACAATCTCAGTTTGAAAACCAAGGTTTTGTAATTTTGATTCAACTTCTTGAGCCTGCCAAAGCGCAAGTGGACTATTTCTGGTTCCTATTCTTATTTTGTTCATCGGATTCTTGTTTATGGATGTCTAGGATTTCTTCCATCAGTTTTGTGACCTCAGTCGCCCGTAATGGATTTTCCAGGATGTATTTTGCAAAGCGGTTGGTTAGTTTCTGCACTAATTTATTAGATAATTCCATATCTTCAATCTTGGCGTAATTGAATTTTTTATGAATATTATGCATCTCGTTTTCCTCAATCTGTTTCAAAGAGTTTTTGAACTGATTAATTTGAGGTGCGAGCTTTCTTTTCTTTTCCCAATCTACAAAGTCCTTCGCCATTTCTTTGATGATGCCTTCGGCTTTCGGGATTTCCTTCTTGCGCTGTTCCATTGTTTCCTTGATAGTTTGGGAAAGCTGGTCTACATCTATTAACTTAACATTTTCCAGCTCTCCGATTTCCTTCTGAACATTATTAGGAATGGATAAATCTATGACCAGCATTTCTTTATCTTTAGGGAAATTGGATTCGTCAATAATATATTTCTGTGCGCCTGTTGCCACAATCAGAACATCAGTTTGTTTTAGTTCTTCTGGAAAAAGATTGAAATCGATTTGTGGAATTTTATATTTGTCGGCAATTTTCTCAGCTTTCTCAAACGAACGGTTCGCTATTTTGATCTTGGGCTGATAGATATGTTTTACGAGATTGTCAATGGTGTTTTGTCCGATGTCTCCAACGCCTAGAAGGAGAATGTTTTTTTCGTGGATGTGTCTCGTATTATTCAATATATAATGTACCGCAGCATATGAAACCGAAGCAGAACCCGTGCTGATTCCTGTTTCATTTTTAATTCTTTTTGAAATCTGAATGGATGAGTTAATCGCACGTTCGAGATAAGGATTCGAAAAATCCTTATATTTTTTAAAACGATTATAAGCATTCTTGATCTGTGAAACGATTTCAAAATCACCAATAATCTGGCTTTCTAGGCCTGCGGCCACGCGAAAAAGATGAAACAAAGCATCTTCACGCTGGATGACATTTACATATTTTAGAAATTCGGAAAGGCTTACACCTACAGTATTACAGT
>DLND01000203.1 GCA_002476905.1 Flavobacteriales bacterium UBA7519 | reverse complement strand
AATTTTACACTGGGATCTACTTATCAAAAAAAAGTAGCTCATGACAGAAAAATAACTGTTGGTGCTACATATACTTTTGGTAACACTGGCAGTATGAAAAATGTTTACACAAACAGTACATACTACTATTTACTAGGTGAAACAAAAGGCTACGAAACTATCATAGACCAAAGAGAAACCACAGATAAAAAGTTCCTTCCTCAAGAAGCTTCACTAGGTTTAGGCTACGGAAAAGACACCAAATGGTTTTTCGGTACGCAGGTGGATTTTAAAAAAGGAGAGAATTTTAATTTCCTTGGTCAGACTTTATCATACCAGGATTCTTACAGATATTCTGTAGGAGGTTGGATTCTTCCAAATTTTAATGATTTCCGTTCTTATTTCTCAAGAGTGATTTACCGTTATGGTGCTTATTATGAAAAGGGCAATCTTAAGATCAATGGAAGCAGCATCAACAAGTTTGCAGTTACAGCGGGCGTTACACTTCCTTTCCAAAAGAGCCAGATTAACCGTATGAACAGTATTGACCTAGGTGTAGAGCTTGGAAAAAGAGGAACTTTGGATAACAATTTGATTCGACAAAATTTCATAAATTTGAGAATTGGGATCAACTTTGCAGACAAGTGGTTTGCGAAGCGCCTATACAACTAATGAAAGTACACTGATAATCTATGAAGGATTATTATTCAAAAATATTTAACCTTAAAACATCACAACGATTCATTTTGTTGCTGATGTTTTTTCTTATTCAGTCCTGTGAAGAGGATCTCACGAAAATCAATAAGAATAAGAAAACCAATTTTGCATCGCAGGTTATATATAATGGCGCTATTCTGCAGAAAGATTCCGGGCAGATCAAAGTACGTTTCAAAGCTCCACTCATAGAAAAATATGAACTGATAGATTCTCCTTATGTGGAAGCAAAAAAGGGAATGTACCTGGAATTTTTTGATAAAAAATCAAAAGAGCCAGGAAAAATTTGGGCAAAATATGCCCGAAACGATATCAAAAAGAATTTCTATTTCGCAAAAGGACGAGTGAAAATCATTACAACCGAGGGTCAGACTTTTGTGACGGAAACCATTAACTGGGATCAAAACAAACATACGATGTACACCAAAGACACTGTTTTTGTTTCTGATAAGGATGGTAATATTTTGGTTGGTTCTCACGGGATGGTTGCTAAAGATGACTTCTCCGAGTATACTTTTTTCAACAATTCCGGCAGTTTCAACTCTTCGAATTTACCTGCAGCCAGCAAATAGTTTTTGATGATGTCAAGTTTTCATGCTATTGGTTTGATGTCAGGAACTAGTTTGGATGGATTGGATATTTGTTATGCAAAATTCACTCAAACTGATTCTGTTTGGAATTTCGACATTCTGAATTGTGAGACACTTCCTTACTCTTCTGATTGGGAACAATCTTTGAGAAATACCGTGAATCTCTCCAGCGAGGAAGTTCTAAAATTGAATGTTGATTATGGATTTTATCTTGGAGAAAAAACTTCAGAATTCATTTCAAAACATAAAATCATCAATCTTGATTTGATTGCTTCACACGGTCACACGGTTTTTCATCAACCAAAAAACAGATTCACTTTACAAATTGGAGATGGAAGAGCAATTAAATCAAAAACCAATAAAACGGTTATCTATGATTTCCGAAGTCAAGATGTGATTCTGGGAGGAAATGGAGCGCCTTTGGTTCCAATTGGTGATGAACTGTTGTTTTCGGAATTTGATGCTTGTCTTAATCTTGGCGGATTTTCTAATATTTCTTTGAAACGAAATGGAAAACGAATCGCTTTCGATATTTGTCCCGTCAATATTATTCTGAATGATTTGGCTTTGAAATTCGGGAAAAAATTTGACGACAATGGAGATCTGGCAAGAACTGGATTAATTGATTATGAACTTCTTGATCAATTAAATCAACTCAAATTCTATCTGGAAAAAGCACCAAAATCTTTGGGAATAGAATGGATTAACGAACAAGTTTTACCATTAATAAAAACTCAAAAAACAGAAGACCTTTTGGCAAGCTTTACAGAACATTCTGCAGTCCAAATTGTTAAAATATTGGATGAATTTGAGGTAAAAAACATCTTAATTACAGGAGGTGGAACTTACAATAGTTATCTTATTGAAAAGATAAAAGCAAAGACTAAAACCGAAATCCAAATTCCAAAAAAGGAAATTATTGAATATAAAGAAGCTTTGATTTTTGCTTTTATGGGTGTTTTGAGATTACAGAATCTCAAAAATGTTTTGTCATCCGCAACTGGAAGTTTGTACGACCATTCTGCTGGTTTGGTTTGCTAGATTTCAGAAAATTGATAAGATAAAATTTAATGATTGTGATAGTAAATTCTGAGCACGAAAAACATTTACCATTATAAAAACCAAGATTATGTAAATTATAGAATTCTTCGTAAAAATTTTTACATTTCTTTCTTTAAACAAAACTAAAAAAAAGAAAGTCGAAAGAAATACTATAAAATTGGCACTGAAAGATGTTTCATAAAGTTGTTTTCGGGGGAGCTTACAAAGTTTTTCATTCGATATTTTTTCCGGAACACAAAATCTTACTTTTCCGAAACTAATCTTAATTGCAAAAATAAAATTATGAACTGTGAATATGAGAAAATTTGAGAATGAATATCGCAAGAAAAAATCAAAATTCTTATTTTCTTTGATTACAAGTGAGAAAATTATCAATACCACAGAGATAATAAAACTTGAAAGTGAATCATAAATCCACAAATCGAAAGTATCTGGGAGAATTTTGGCAAATAAAGTATTTAACAGAAAAGTTACGATTGCTGTTATACCACCAAAAATTAAAATCTCTTTAATTGTTTTCATTGGTTAAGTTTATATAAAATTAATGAAATATTTGAATTCGGAAAACAAAAAAACCTTTCAAAGATGATGACTCTGAAAGGCTTTTTATTTTTTGATAAATTAAAAATCTTATAATTGCTCGATTTTATCCGTCAAAGAATTGATAAAATTTTGAAGTGGTTTTTCGACCATCATTTTGATAAATGGATTGAATTTCCCTTCGAATAATAACTGAACTTCTGTTTGATTTTCGTTAAGAGGATTCATTGCGCCTGTCAAAGCGAAATCCAAACTTGAGCTTGCAGATTTCAGAACTACTTCTTTATCAGAAACATTATCAATTTTCAAAGCAATTTCCGGCATTCCCTTCAATCCGAATTTGAAACCGTTTTCTCTAGCCTCGAAACTTTGAAGACCTTCTGGCATCAAATCTTTGTAATCTTCAGGATTTTTAAGCATTCCCGCCAATTCTGATGAAGATTTATTTACAACAATTTTTCGTCCTTCTAAATTCATTTTTATATTTTTGTATTAATATTAATAGCCTTACAAATGTATAAAGTTTTTATCAATGAGAAAAGATTAATTTTGAGTTCTGAGCCTCAAGATAGTCCTAAAACACTGAATTACGATGGGTCGCATAGTTTTGACTTTGCTATTGACTTGTTAGAAAATACAGCGTCGCAAGGCCTTAATATTTATCATAATAATGTAGAAGAACTCTGGGCCGATTTCAGAAATTACTTCAAAAATATAGAAGCTGCCGGTGGCGTTGTCATCAATCCAGAAAATAAAATTCTCTTTATCCATCGATTAGGAAAGTGGGATTTGCCCAAAGGTAAAATTGAAAAAGGCGAATCCAGAGAAGTGGCTGCAGTACGCGAAGTAGAAGAAGAATGTGGCATTTTCAATCTCGAACTGAAGGATTTTATCAATTCTACTTATCATATTTATACGGAAAGAGACGGAAAAAAAATCCTTAAAACAACTTATTGGTTTGAAATGTTTTATGCAGGAAATGAAACGCCGAAACCACAAATAGAGGAAGGCATCAACGAAGTTGGCTGGAAAAATGAGGCCGAAATAGAAACCGTAATTATTCCATCAACTTTCCAGAATATTAAATTAATTCTTGCCGATTTTAAATCCAAACATAAATAAAATGCCGCTTAAAATATATAAGCGGCATTTTTTTGTTATCTCAATTCAGCACTGAACTCTTTCTGAAAGGATTTTATAAGAGAATTCATTACCTCTGTTATATCCTTATCTTCTAATGTTTTTTCCTCATTCAGAAGTTCGAAACTCATGGCGTAGGATTTTTTACCTTCTGGAAGATTTTTCCCTTCGTAAACATCGAACAAGTTGATATTTTTCAGGAACGGCGATTTGTTTTTCTTAGCCAATTGATACAATTCTGAATAGTTGATGGTTTTATCTACCAACAACGCCAAATCTCTTCTTATTTTGTTGAACTTCGGAATATCTACGAATTTCAGATTTTCTTTCGTTCTCAGTGCTTGGCAGTTTTCCAACTCGATTTCTGCATAGAAAACTTCTTGGCTGATGTCGAAATCTTTTAATAATTGTGGTGCAACTTTCCCTAATCTCGCCAAGGTTTTATCACCAGACGTGATTTCCAAAGCATCAGAAAAACGGTCATCGTCTAACGCAGATTCGTGAAGTTCTAGATTTAATTTTTCCAAAAGAACTTTGACATAAGCTTTGAGATAATAGAAATCTGTTGCGCTTTTTGGCTGTCGCCAGTTTTCAGAAACTGCCCTACCTGTCGTCAGAATGGCCAACTGTTTTCTTTCCTCGTACTGCTCTTTTTTATGGTAAATTTTCCCTAATTCGAAAAACTTAATATCAGAAGATTTTCTGTTGATATTATATATTGTATTTTCCAAAAGACCTTCTAATAAAGACTTTCTCATAAAAGCCAAATCATTACTCAAAGGATTCAGTAATTTCACAGCATCGGTTTCATCTTTTACAGAACGAAGCGAATTGTTCATCACCTCGTGGAAACCATTGGATTGCAAGGTTCTTGCCCAAGAATTTTCTAAAGCATCTTGGTCATCAAAACTCAATTTAACAGGTGTGAAAGAGATTTTTTTCGGTGCATCGATTTTGTTGTAACCGTAGATTCTCAAAACTTCTTCGATGACATCAATCTCTCTTGTCACATCTGCTCTGTAAACAGGAACTGACAACTCCAAACCATTTTGAATCTCATTAAGAATCTGAATATCAAGAGATTTTAAAATTTCTTTTACTTTTTCTCTATGGATTTTAGTTCCTAAAATTTGGTCTAATTGAGAGTATCTGAAAACCACATAATGGTCTTTTATTTTCTCAGGATAATGTTCCAAAATCTCTCCTACCAATTTTCCGCCAGCTAATTCCTGAATCAAATTAATTGCGTGAGTCAAAGCTGTTCTTGCATTGTTCGGGTCAACACCTCTTTCGAAACGGAAAGATGCATCCGTATTTAACCCGTGTAATTTAGACGCTTTTCTAATCGCTACCGGATTAAAGTAAGCGCTTTCTAAGAAAATCGTTTTTGTTTCAGATGAAACGCCACTTTCGCTTCCACCGAAAACGCCCGCAATACACATTGGATTATTTTTTCCGTCTTTAATGATAATTTCGGAACCGTTCAAAGTTCTCTCGACATTATCTAAAGTTTTGAATTTCGTTCCTGCTTCTACAGTTCCCACTTTCACAGTTTTGTCTGTAATCTTGTCAGCATCAAAAGCGTGAAGCGGTTGTCCCAATCCGTGAAGAATATAATTGGTAATATCTACAACATTATTAATTGGAGAAAGTCCGATAGCTTTCAATCTGTTTTTAAGCCAATCCGGAGAATCGTTAACCTCAACATTTTCGATAACAGCACCAAGATATCTTGGTGTCAATTCAGAATCTTCAACTTCTAATTTGAAATCGTGAGAACCTTCAATGTTCAAAACTTTAGATTCAATTTTACTGAATTCTGATTTCAGATTATTAGAAGAAACGAAAGCCTGCAAATCTCTGGCAACGCCATAATGCGACATTGCGTCGGTTCTGTTGGGCGTTAATCCAATCTCGTAAACCTCATCGTTTGTCAAATCAAAATAATTGGCGAATGGTTTCCCCACTTCATATTTAGTTTCGTCCAAAACCATAATCCCGGCGTGATTGTCGCTGAGACCTAATTCGTCTTCGGCACAGATCATCCCTTCGGAAACTTCGCCACGGATTTTAGCTTTTTTAATTTCGAAAGAGCTGCCGTCTTTTGCGTAGATTTTTGTTCCGACAACCGCAACCGGAACCGTCTGTCCGGCAGCAACATTGGGTGCACCACAAACGATATTAAGGATTTTCCAATTCCCGACATCAACAGTTGTTTTACTTAGTTTATCGGCATTGGGATGTTTTTCGCAAGTCAAAACTTTACCAATAACAATCCCTTCCAGACTTCCTTTTACGCTTTCGAATTGATCAACACCTTCTACTTCCAAACCAATGTCGGTAAGGTAAGCACTGATTTTTTCTGAGTTAAGGTCTGTATTGATGTAATCTTTAAGCCAATTATTAGAAATTTTCATTTGATTGATTTGAAATTCTAGGTTTGAAATACAAACCCAATTAAGTTTGCAAATATCGTGATTTTTTGAGAAACAGGAAAGTGATTGTAACCAATCCATCAATTAAAATATTTCATTAACTTTGAAATAAGCAAATCAAAAAAATAATGGATACAATAATAGATATCAGAAAAAGAATCCACGACTTTGTAGACCAAGCCGATGAGAAGATGTTGCGAATTTTCAATGAATTGATCAGTGCCAAAAGTTCTGAGGATGAATCAGCCATTCCAAAATCATTTTATGAGGAACTAGATAAAAGAAGAGAGCGACACCTAAAAGGAGAATCTAAATCTTACACCTGGGAAGAGGTAAAGAATAAAGCAAGAGCTTCTGCAAAGTAATGTATACTTTAGAAATCAAAGAAGAGGCAAATCTAGAAATCATTGATGCCTATTCATATTACGAAAGCCAACAACCCGGATTAGGAGAAACATTTTTCGAGCAATTAGGGTTATACTTCAAAAGAATTACTGAGAATCCAAAACATTTTGAAATCAAAAATAATTACAGAGAAGCTTATATCAAGAAGTTTCCTTATCTGATAATTTACAGAATTGAGGAAGATAATGTGGTTGTATATTCAGTTTTCAATACGGCACAAAACCCAAAAAAGAAACCAAACTAAAGTTCTTCGACTCCGCTCAGAATGATAATAAAAAAATGCGACTTTAAAAATTAAAGCCGCATTTTTTTATTATTTCAATAGAATAATCAACTATAGTCTATTCTTAAAGCCCTATCACAGGCATTGACAGCATTAGGATACTCTCGTTCTCCTCCAGTCCATCAACCGGTTCTACGATACCAGGTCTGTTGGGTTGAGACATCTTCATCGTAATATCATCAGATGCCAACACAGATAACATCTCCGTCAAAAATTTGGAACTAAAACCAATGTTGATATCATCACCGTTATAGTCACAAGGGATCTGCATATCCGCCTTGTTAGCGTATTCTGTATCTTCTGCGTGAAGATGAAGCACATTGCCTGACAATTTGAATCTCACTTGATTGGTCGATTTGTTGGACATAATAGAAGCTCTTCTTATCGAACTCAAAAGCAAACCTCTGTTAATGGTCAAAACATTAGGGTTTTCTTTCGGGATTACCGCATTGTAATTCGGATATTTTCCATCAATCAAACGGCAAATCCAGATGTTGTTCCCAAATGTAAATTTCGCCATATTATCACTGAATTCTATCACAACATCATCGCTGGAATTATTCAGAATATTCTTGAAAATTGACAACGGTTTCTTTGGCATAATAAATTCCAAAGTTTCCGGATTCACGATATCTGTCCTTTTGTAAACCACCAGTCTGTGAGAATCTGTAGAGACAAAATTGGTTTCATCTTCTTTGAACTGAAACAAAACGCCTGTCATCACCGGTCTCAGAGAATCGTTGCTGGTCGCAAACAGTGTGTTAGCCAAAGCTTCAGCTAAAACACCACCAGGAATCGTCACCTTTTGGGAAGCATCAAATTCCGGCAACTCTGGATAATCATCCGCATTGTCCAGCGCTACTGCAAAGTTGTCTTTCTCATCCAGAATTTCCAAAACGCTTCCATTTCCGTCTTCTGAATCTTTCACAGCTAATGTCAAAGGCTGCTCGCCGTAAGTTTTAAGGAAATCCTGAAAAATCTTACCCGGAACTGCTATTTTCCCTTTGTCATCCGACTTTACTTCAAGAGAAGTAATCAGCGTTGTTTCGCCGTCAGATGCCGTCACTGCCAACAAGTTCTGATCTAACTCGAAAAGAAAATTCTCCAAAATTGGTCTGGATTGTGAACCGGAAATCACGCCACTCACCGTCTGTAAAGCTTTTTGCAAATCGCCACTGGCAACAATAAATCTCATAAACTGTATTTATTTCAATTCTACAAAGATAATGATTCTGATTCGATTTCAAAAACTGTATTTCTTTAGTTATTAACAATTTTTGGATTGGAGTAAAATAAGTTTGAATAACTTTGTGGAAATTTGATGATTGCTGAATTTTTACACGCAAAGTCCGCAAAGATTTTTTTGGACTCATTGAAAATATTTTTATGGTTCGCAAAGACAATTCGACAAGCTCAATGTAAACTTCAAACTTAGCAAAAATTAAAAGATTAGTTTAAATCTGGATATTGATTTTATTGAATTAATAATGAAAAAACCGCCATTTTATAAAAGTGTACAATTCACTATCAATGGATTGATCTGGATCCTGAGAAACGAACGCAATTTTCAGTTTCACATTGTAGGCTTGCTTATTAATCTGTTTCTGATTGTTTTTCTCGGCCTTTCCAGCCTGGAAACGGCTTTGATTCTGTTATGCAGCTTTTTTGTTTTGGTGACCGAAACTTTGAACACTTGTGCAGAAAAAATCTGTGATTATATCCAACCGAATTTTGATACAAAAATTGGCGTTATCAAGGATTTAGCCGGTGGTGCAGTCCTGCTATCGGTAATTGCCGCAGTCTGTGTCGGGATTTTGATTTACTGGCCTTATTTCAAATTATATTTTTATTGACTTGACTAATACAAAGGCGCGACGATTTTCTTAATATTGGAATGTTTTAAGGTATAAGGAAAATCAAAGATTTTTCAATTTAATGAAATTAAACTTTATGCCTTAAATGCAATAAAATATGTCACTGACTGTTGTGCCTTTGTGTTTAATTAATTCATAGATTAACTCGTCATTTTAAAAAATCAGAAAATTTTAATCCTGTTTTTTATAAAATCTTTACATTTGTTTTCAAGAAAATTAGATAATGAGCAAAAAAAATATAGCCGTTGTAATGGGCGGTTATTCTGATGAATACAAGGTTTCTCTCAAAAGCGGACAATTGATTTTTGAGTCGCTGGACCGAGAGCTTTATAACGTTTACAAAGTTGTAATTCTGAAAGATGAATGGTACTTTCTGGACGAAAATGGTGATAAAAAAAACATTAACAAGGCCGATTTTTCCATACATTTAGAAAATGGCGAAAACTTGAAATTTGACGCTTGTTTCAACACTATCCACGGAACTCCAGGTGAAAACGGAATAATGCAGGCATATTGGGATGCCGTAGGACAAAAATATACGGGTTGTGATTTTTACCAAAGCGCATTGACCTTCAACAAAAAAGATACATTAGCTGTTTTATCAAAATACGGAATTCCTTCTGCAAAAAGTATTTATTTAAGAAATGGCGAGGAAATATCTGATGACGAAATCGTAGAAAAGCTTGGTCTTCCGGTTTTCGTTAAACCCAATCAAAGTGGTTCTTCTTTGGGAATTTCTAAAGTGAAAGATAAAAACGAACTCAAAAACGCAATTGAATTTGCTTACAAAGAAGATGACGAAATCCTTATCGAAAGTGCTTTGATTGGAATGGAAGTTTCTGTTGGCGTTTTGGATTATCAGGGTGAAGTGATTGTTTTGGGAATTACGGAAATTGTTCCAGATAAAGAATTCTTCGATTACGAAGCTAAATATGAAGGTGCTTCTCAGGAAATCACCCCAGCAAGAATTGATGAAGAAACCAGAAAAAAAGTAGAAGAAATCTCTATCAAAGCTTACAAATCCCTTGGAATGAGTGGGTTTTCCCGCTCGGAATTTATTATCGTTGATGGAATCCCGCACTTGTTGGAAATGAATACAAATCCTGGATTTTCGCCAGCGAGTATCCTTCCTCAACAAGCAAAAATCTACGGAATCTCTATCAAAGACCTTTGCGGGAACGAAGTAGAAAAAGCACTTAACAAATAATGACTAATTGTTAATTATCAATTATTAATAAATCTGAAAATAAATGAAAATTGCAGTTTTTCCAGGGTCATTTGACCCGATTACACTTGGACATTATGATATTGTAGAGCGTGCGGTTCCGCTGTTTGACAAAATCATCATCGCCATTGGAAAGAATTCTCAGAAAAAATATATGTTCTACTTGGAACAACGT
>DLND01000176.1 GCA_002476905.1 Flavobacteriales bacterium UBA7519 | reverse complement strand
AGAAAATGCTTTGCTTGGGAATTTTCTGCACGCGCCAAAAAAATACTGAAAATTTTAGCCGATAAAACTTAATTTTTTTTGGTGTGTGCTGAAAATATTGAAATGGAGAAAGCAATTTTCTTCCGCCTGGAATACTGCTGTTCGCGGTGGTGGAAGTGTATTGCCATAGCATAAATTCCTATGAAAAATAAACACACATTTATGCTATGGCAATATACTGGAGCCACTGGCAAATCCCTACTCTCTCTGCACCATTTTTCTGCATCCTTAAATGGGTGGTGGGGATTTTGTTGGTTTTCGATTGGATAACAAGACTTGTAAATTATAACTGCACTGGCGGTTGGAAGGCGGTGGCGCAAAAGGGCTTTGCCCGTTGCAAGGAAAGCATTTTACATAATCTCAAATTATAGGCACTGCTGGTTTGTGAGGGAATTTTGGTTTTTGCCGTAACGGAATTTTCTATGATACATACCCCGTCCTGCGTACACCCCTCTTGTTAGAGGGGAATGCTTTTCTGGCAAAACCAATATGGACGAACTCCCCGTTGGCGTTGGGTGTGCGTATAATTTCGATTATGTAAAATGCTGTGGCAGAGCAGGATAATATTAATTTATAAATTTCAAAATGGATATGAATTAAAAAAAATAAAATGTAAAAAATTATTTAAAAATAATTTTTCAACTTTAATTTGGCAATAATATTTGTCCCAATAGTTCAATATTAACTTTATTTTTAAGATATAATATATAAGATATAGCGTAACAAATAACTGATAAAAAAGTCTTATTGTTTTTCAATTAACTTTTTCAATTCATCTGCTTTTTTAACGTTGACCTTAACCCCAATTCCCTTTCTATAGATTTCCTGTAACATGGAAGCACTATTAATATCACCTAGAGCCACGCCTTTTTCTAAATAATTTAATGCAGTTTCTTTTGCATCTTCAGGTATTTTTTCAAAATCAGAGATATCTTCATAGACATTATTGTTGTGTAAAGCAACCATACAAAGGAATGCTTCGTTAAAACCATCACCTTTTTTAAACTGATTTCCCATTATCAATGAGTATTTTAGTAACTCATCAAATTTATTCTGGGCATGAAGTTCAATTGAAAGCATACTAAAAGAGTAATTGTCCCCTTTGTTAATGACATCATTTTTAAATTCATCTAATTTTGCAGTAGTCATAATTGTGTCTGAGGTCACATGATTTTCCAAAACTGGAATAGAATCTATTTTAATAAGTTTATGTGCTACATCTGCACCTGGTTTTTTACATTGAAATAAAAGCACAACTAAAATTAATGCCATTTTATTGATGGATATTGTCGCCATAAGTTTTTATATTTATCAAATATTCCTGTTAAATTAATACCATCAATGAAATGATTCCATCTTCCTGGATTAAGTATATTGAATCGTCCCGCAATGTCACTATAAACTGATCCATTTGAGAAAGTCGTTGCAAAAAATTTAGTAGTAGGAGCAATGAATTCAGAATTTTTGAACGCTTGAGATAATTTACTTGCTATACCATTTCCCCACCTTCCAGTTTGACATGCCATTAATTCTACTTTAATAGTACCGCCAGAAGCTTTATAATTCCGCCAAACCTCACTATTTTTCATTAGAACTTTATCAAATTGTTCAGGTGTCTTAATAGCGATACCGTCTGGCCCTATTAATCGATCAGGTGCACCATGGGTATAAATCCTTACTGTGCCTTCAGGAACATTTTTATCTAGATCCGCCGCTTTATATAAACTTGGAGTTTTTTCTTTATTAAACCAATTCAATTTATCTCCTTGATTACCACTAGAACTATTTGAAGATGAGCTTACATTTGAATTATTAGTTGTAGAATTATTAGTATTTTGAGAAGAATCTGCATATTCTAAATTTGAATCTGACTTATTTGCCATCTGACCTATTTTCCAAGTTATTCCACCAATAACACCACCAATGATAGCTCCTTTGACTAATCCTTCAAAAAAATTTTGTCCGTTTATTATAGAAGTTATTCCGCCACTACCGGCACCCGCTAAAGCACCATTCCCAACGCTTGCCCAGAAATATAACTTGTGAGAGAATAAATAAAGATTTGTAATATATTCTAATATTCATCAGGTTCTGAAAAGTTTTTTTTATATTCGGCGCTTTCTTTCAAAAATCTAATTACTTTAACATTTAGTAGCAAATGTTTTTCAATTTCATGTTTATTTGTTGAATAATCGCATTTATTTTTTGGATAACTATAATAAAAACTGCTCTTCGTACTTGAACCATCTTCGTGTTGTACACATACACAACTATTTTTAGTATCTAGTTCTTTGTAGTATGATAAAATTTCACTCTTCTCATTTTCAGAAAGTCTTATTTTAATAGTTTTAAAGTGAGCAACCAAAATGTCTGTTTTGCTATCATAAATAAAATTATCAATTACAACATTGTCTTTATTGTAAAAGATTTGCTGCATTTTAAAATCGGAAGTCCTTTTCTGATTTACAGTACATTGAAAAGAGATAAAATAAAATAAAATTACTATTAACTTTTTCATGGATATAAATAATTTGTATTAAAAATAGGAGAGAATTGCTTATATAGAAAATTATATAAAAATTTTTGTGCAGGTTGCAATAATTCTTTTGTCATTTTTATATCAGACATTAAAGTATAGCCATTTTTCATATTTGCCCAAACTATGTTTTTGGCAGCATAGGTGTATTCTAATTCACGAATGGTAAGATGTTCTACATCATTTAAAGTTGAATCAAAACTTCTAGATTTTTCGATATCAAGTTTTGGAAAACCAAATGCATATGAATAAGCATGAGCGGTCTCGTGTGACATTACCCTACCTAATATTGAATAATTTGAAGCCGCTTTTGTTGAATATAAAATATCTGACCTTCCTGTACGGAAATTGGGTGTAGTTTTACCTAAAACATTTGCTTTTCCATTATCCCCAATCATATAACCATCCGAAGTACTTACACCTACTCCTTCAGTATTAATTTTTGCATTTTTAGTAATTTGCGCATCAACTTTACTACGAGCTCTTATAATATTTTCATTCATTGTTTTACTATCAGTAGAGCTAACACCAGCATCAGCATTTACATCATCGGTAGTGGTATACTGTGGCTTATCATAACCCTTAGCAAAATAATTAATTGTGTATGAGATTCCTGCAATTGCACCTTCAATTACAGCACCTTTTAATAAGCCTTCAAAGAAATTCTGTCCATTTATGATAGAAGTAATAGCTCCACTTCCTGCTCCTGCTAATGCACCGTTGCCGACGCTTGCCCAGAAACTAATTTGATCTGGATTTATAATAACCTAAAACTTGACATTTATGGGATCAGGATCAAATTTTTTACTCATCATTAATTTTGCAATATATTCCTCTAAATTGACTATTTTTTTATAATCCCAATTATTAAAATTATTTTTATAGTTGTAATTATCAAATACAAAGTATTGTTTTCTTCCAGACTTATATTGTATTTCAATAATTGATTTACATCCTGTTTTACAAGATTTCACAAAATTTAAAGAATCATTTAATTTATAAAATTTATCATCTAAAATCTTTTTTTTAATAGAAAAAATTTCATTTTTAGACATCATCAAACTATATCTTCCAGGATGTTTAAATCGAGAATCAAGAATATAATAATTTTCGCTTAAATGATTTACAATTTTGTTGCTTTCATAAGTAACACTAACTACTTCTTTTTCTTGATTTTTAACAGGCTCACAACTATATACTATGTAAATAAGATAAAACAAACTGACAAAAATTTTCATAACCTATTTTTTAAAATTCACGATATTTTTTATAGCATCTGTCCAATTAAAAATTCCTGGAAATTTTCCGCCATAATTATAAAATTGATTTAAAAATCCACTATAATCTTGACCATGTGACTTTAATAAATTTATAGTGAAATGATAAGCAGAAGATTCAGTATAATCACTGTATTTGGATCCATATTTTAAAGCTAATCCTAAATAACGGTGGTAAGCATGAATATATTCATGTCCAAATACTGCTTCATTGATAGGATCAATAATAATTTTTGTTTCTGTATTATAAGAGTAATTAAGTGGGTTCAATGGTTTTAAATAAATATTAACTGCATTTTTTCGAACTAAAAAGGTCAGTGAATCTTCTAAAGCCGTAAAATCAGCATCTTGATCTTTTTTTGCAGCATCAACCTTTAAAATTTTATCCGATATATCATATTTTAGAAACAGGCGATGTCCCCTCTCTACAGGTACACCGCTCTCTAAGACTTCTGCTGCTGTCTGTCCTAAGATTCGCTGTGCACAAATTAAAATCATGGACAAGAATAAAAATTTCTTTTTCATATAATTTAGTTTTATGGTTAGTAGTTTTGAAAAATCAATTCAAAAGAGATCTAAGTGGAAATGCAAATTATATATATCTTTTTTGTAAATTTAATAAGAATTTCCTAAAAATATTTAGTTTAATCCGAAAAAAAATAAATACAGTCTAAATCTAATTTTAATATACTATTAGATGTAGGGTTTAATAAGAGGTTTGCCATCGAGAGAGTTAAATGGGACAAAATATTTTTTTTGCAGTGACGCTCCTAAAGAGATGCCTTTTTATGAATAAACTTAGCTCCCAAAAGAGATATTAAGACTGACAATAAGAATAAACTATTGCAGCCTTGAACAGATTTGTTAAATATTGTCTTCCAAACTGATTGAATATTCGTGTTTTACATTAAAATCAAAATGCTAAAATGAAAACAATACAAATTCATTTTCTTTCGAATAAAATTAAAATCACAAGCAATTGTGAATCAACAAATGAGCTTGCACAAATTTTAAATACAACAGCAATCGAGTTTGAAAATTATGCGATCGACGATAAGACCACTGAAAAATATAACATTGAATATTCTATTTTACTAAGTAAAGATACTTTGAGCAAGACAATATTTAATACTTCTATTGATACTCATCCATTGAGATTAAGGGTTAAAGAAGAACTGAAATTTCGAGAAATAGAAACCATCTTGCAGTTGGTCAAAATTAAAAAGGAAAAATTAACCGTGATGAGAGGTTTTGGTTCATAGACAATAGAAGAAATCAATATTTTTTTGAAAAAAAGGGGGTTGAAATTTGAAATGTCTGATAAACAAATATCAATTTATTGTGAAAAAAATCAAAGAGCAAAACAAGATTGCTCTGAATAAAGGCATTAAATCCCAATATTTAAATCCCCTTAATTACCCTGGAGCAAAATAAATTTTAAATCAAACTGGCTATGAATTTTGAAAATGGCCCAATGTCCTGTTGCGTACTTGCAGTTTCCAAAGAAGCCATATACTCGCTTCTTCTTTCTAGTGGAACGACTGTCCAGGGATAACCGCCTGATGCCAACATCGTGTTCATGAGAAAACGTCCGATCCTGCCATTCCCATCTATATAAGGATGTATATATACAAAAATAAAATGCCCCAGAACAGCACGTACTCCGGCATGTTTTTCATTGGCAAGTAATTCAAAAAATGCTGGAATAAGATCACGAACAGCATCAGCACTTGGCGGAACGTGCTGCGACCTTCTGATAAAAACAGGCTGATTCCTATATCCTGCCAGGTCAGATGCTTTCAAAATCCCTGCTGATACACTTGGTGCAAACATCTGAAGATACCATGTCGCGTGATCGTAATCTGTTACTTCACCTGGATTAGCACCATCCAATATCTTCTCAATGCTTTTCAGCACCTCCTGATAGGCTTGCCAATATCCTCTTGCAGCCATTGCATCACGTTGTTGACGGTCGTGCTCATTATGTTCAGGTTCCCATTGCCCGGAACGGACACGTTCAATTAATTCAATGCTCACTCGGTATCCCTCAATGGACAAAGAGTTGTAGGCATCCTTTGTATAGTTATCTTTTACTTGTTTCAAATAAGCTTCCTTATCTTCAGGCAGTCCAGGTACTGGAGGCAAATTAGTGATGACGGTATCTCTCATATTTTGCCACATCAGTTTCAATCTAATTACATATGGAGACAATTCACGATGGCTAAGGATAACTGGACTTTGTTCAGTAAATGGGTCTTGTTCCCGTACGTTGTATCCGACCGCGGTCATACCTTTCAAAATATCATCTGCTATCCTATCTCTTCCAATATTCCGGAAAGCACCGCTAATTCTTCCGGCAATAACACTATGTCCACCGTCAAGTAAAAGTTCTAAGATGCTAGATGCATCGCTAAAAGTTGCCAGTACGGTACGTGCATCGACAGGATTTCTGACATAGAAATCCTCAAAGCTGTTTATCAATGCAGACGGTAACGAAAAAAGCCTTAACCCGTGGCTGTCTATGAAAAAATCATTTTTTCCTGGAAGGTTTGCCCTTACTTCAAATATGGATGTGCCGTGTAGAAGATTAGTGACCTGATTTCTTGCTTTGGTTGCCCGGACAAGAAGTTGGGTCGGTACAGTTTGATTTCCGGCGTACAAATGCAGGGACTGTTCCGGCGACAAACTCCAATCATCGCCAAATCTTTCGGTCAGGTAAGCTGCACAAAAATCCCAATATGAGGTAAACCAAGCTGTACTTTCACCTACAGTCTCATCTGGTCTTGTCGGGATATACCAACCTTTCATTACTTCTTGTAGAAATCCTCCATTAGTTAGTCTTTCCCTATGAGTACGGGTAATATCATTTGATCGTATAGCCGTAACACCTCTATCTTGTAGTTCCTTAAGAACCTCTAGTGACGCAGCAAGTTTTTCAGCAGGAGTAGCCATTGTTCTATCTTTTATGCAAATATAAGTATTAGCTTATTATGTTGTATTGCTTTTAGCTTTTTATGCTGTATGATTATTAGCTTTTATTGCTTTATCATCATTAGCTTATTGAGTCCCTTAAAATTTGTGTTGTACAAACTGTATAAATTTTATGTTAAAGTTCTTCATATTTCTGTAGACAAGTGCTTGTTGGACTTACAATCGATATTTATCTTCCTCGACACATTCATCTTGCAATCGTCCGTTAAAAAAAAATCAATATGCAAATCTGTACTTTCATTCCTTAATAATGGAACGAGTGTGATGATCGATCTTGCATTGGAAACATTGTGCAGTAGGAAAAATCTATATATTTGTAATTATTCAACATAACCAAATGAGAAAAATCTTTATCATCGCTATTTTAGGTTTTGCTATTTTAGCACCCGCCCAATCAAATCAACCCAAAAACAGCAAAGAGAACAAAAAAAAGGAGAAAAAAGGAGAAAGTGAAAGTATATGGGAATATCAGCAGCCGTACAAAAACATCTCTTCTACTAAGTTGTACTCAGATAATTTAGCCATTTTGAGAAAACGCAATGGTGATTCGTTGGCAATGGATAGAAAACGCAGTGCCAAAGAAAACATAAAAAATAATCAAGATACCCAACTTTTTCATGATAGAGTTGAGAATAAAGGCAATTATTTGCAGTTTTATGACATTAAATACAAGCCTATTGGAAAAATTAAAATTGGCACAAGCCTTGAAACAGAAAACCATGTGATTGTCAATCCAAGATACTTAAAGTCAGGCGTTTCAGCGCCTGCTATTGTACCTGAAAAACTGAAGGTTGTAGGCTTCAAGAAAGACAAAAAGGAAGGCTGGCAAGTTGGTCTAGAAGCAGATATATCAAGTTTTGAAAACTTTTTTGCACCAGATTTTTGGCAAAAAACAAAATCGATTTCGTCGACTATAATGTATCTTCCCGTTGTCAAGTTGATTCAGAATCCTTATAAAAACGAAGTGGGACAACCTGAAAACATTTTGGGAACGAGTTCTATCGTGCCCTTTTTCATGATATTTGACTGATAATATTGGTCCAAAAAGGGCAATACAGCTCACCGCAGAAGGCATTTTGACAGTACCTGCATTATCTTAACTTTATTGACACGAGTGTGATACTTGCACTGGCACTAGGGAACTTTATTTTTACAAATTCACGTCGGTAGCGAAAGGTGAACAGAATAAAGATGACTTGGTATTTACCGAAGGAGAATTTGTAGATTCTTCTGTTAAAAATGAAGTGAAATTTGCTTTATACAGATTGTACAGTTTTTATGTAGAAGTGGTCTATGATTCAAGAGACAATAAGATAGTTAATTTAAGTAGCTTTATGAATGCAAGAAATTAAATACTTGTTTTTCATATCAAAAAACTCTTATCAAATTTTTCAAGTTTGTGTGTAACTCCGCTTTTGCTAATGCAATGTTATTAGGAGTTTTTTACTTTTTGGAGCAATATTTTATATTCGTCATTTGTCATTTTATTGTGTATCCCCATATAATGATCAAGGTTATCCGAAAGTGAATTTATGTTAGCCATTTTTTGAACGATAAGAAAACTACTTTCTAATACGAAATTAACTGATTTTGAGTTTTTCACTTTTTTATCATGGATATTTATAGCGCTATCAATGTAAATCATCTCTTCATTTCTATACGTACTATTTCCAAAAAAAGGTTTATTAGTTTTTACTTCTAATCGAAAATAACTCCAAGAAAAATCATTCATTGATTCAAAATAAAGACACTCGGGTTCCAGAAAATACTCATTGTTAATTAACAAGTATTTTTTGGATTTGATTTCAATTATACTGATGTCTGTTAAGTCCAGCCCCCCCCGAATACGGAAAAAAGGTATGATTTAAATTGTCATAATTTGTGAAAATTATTTCTAAGACATCTTTAATTTCTTCAATATTACTCCATTTGGACTGTAATGGTACCGATATTGGAAATATTTTTCGAATAGCATCTTCCCATTCAATTCCATTTCTTAAATGATAATCGTCATTGCTTTCAAGCCAAAAAAGAAATCTTTGTTTAAATTCTTGTATTGAAGGTCTTTTGTCAGGATCGTTATGGGTGGAGTCAGATAGAAGTTTGTCAAGGACAACAAGTGAGAAGTAATTTGCTTCTCCATAATTTGTTGATTCATTTATTTTTAAATCAACGTAATTTTTAAGGCTGATTGAGCTGTGTGTGTTATATTGACCATCAAAACTTGTATACTTTTGAGTTAGGATAACCCAAATAGTCTTCGCAAGAGAATAAACATCTGCCTTTTTATATTCTGCAACTGACGAAATTCTTCGCATTTCAGGTGCGATAGTAAAGGCTGGTCCTATTTTTTCGTTCAATCTTGACAATCGTTTTTGTTTAGGAAAATTTGCCAGCCCAAAATCAGATATAGTAGGATAATCCTCAACAACAAGTATATTTTCAATCTTTATATCCCTGTGTGTGATATTTTTATTATGAAGAAATTCTATAGTGTCTATAATCTTTGTGATAAAATCCCAAATCTTTTCTAAGTGAAATTTTGGTAAACAATCCTTTAACGGGATTCCTATTGGCATTACATAATAAGGAGTTTTTTTTGCTGCGGAATCAGGTATATAAAAATCAATAATTTTAATGATTCCTATATGAGGATTATCTCTAATTACCTCAATTTCATCGCAAAATCTTTTATAAGGAATTTCTTTTTTATAGTGTTTAATAGTTTTCTTTGCAAACTTTTCCTTTTGGCTATTTTCAACTTTCCAAACGACTCCATTTCCTCCACTCCCTATTATTTCTATTTCAGTGTATGTTTCCATAATTTTTGGATAATACTCAAATGTACGGTATTATCTTATAAGAATGAACTGGCAAAAAAAATCCGGATTAAATCAGGATTTTTTAACATTTATTTTTTTTACAAAATAAAATTTCTTTTCGTCAGTATGTTTTTATTTGTATGAATATCAATGAATTAAATTTTAAGTTAAGCAAAAAAGTTTTTCTGACAAACTGGTCGTATTATTGTGAAAAATTTGAATTATGAATATTAAGATATTGAACGACTGCAAAACTTATTTGTCGAAAATTGTTGTGTATAAACATGACTATCATTTTTATTTCAAAAGTATAGATGGCGAATATAACTATATATTTTTCACATTTCAGAAATTTAAGTGCTCATTGCAATGCAGGTTGCAACACTATAAGGATTTCAAAAAATTTGTCTTTGGGGAATGCACTACTTGCAACTCAAATTCTAAGTGCGGTAGGCATTTACGAAAACTGAGAGCAGAAAGTTAGTTTACGTTTTAATTAGTCCTATTATAGAAATATTTTTGTTTTTAATGACATGTTGTTGAAGCGTTTTTCGGTAGATAAACTTGAATATCTGAAACAACTTGATTGATATTAAGACCATAAGAATTTTTAAATTTGTGCTATGAACGGACTATCTTTTTTTGAGTTTACACAATTATCACAGGAAGCACAATACGATCTTGCATTTACGCATGGAGAATTTGTCGTCGTTTCTAAAAAAGAAGATGTAAGATTTGTGCTTTAAAAGCGGTACAATTTTTAGCAGACGTTATTGATAATTCTAAAGACAACAAAATTATTGGTCTTACAAGTTTTTGGATTCTAAAAGCTATTAGAGAGTCAGCAAACCTCATTGAACAAAAAAATTACACCTTGAGATGTAATGCTCACAAAGCTATCGCTTGGAATCTCTTACAGAAAACTGCTAATTTTCAAATAGCAACGAGATGATAAAATCTTATTTTTTACAAATTATTATAGTGCTATTCTGTTCACTCATCATTACGATTTCCCATAATCCACAAAAAAATCCCAACACTTGTCAGGATTTTAAGTTCGATACCTTACATTCAAAGGGGTTTTCATTGTTGGCTCTTCAAGACCAACGAAAACCTGATTATTAGCTGCAGTTCTTTTTTATTCAATTATCTTTTTCAGACTTGCAATATTATCAAAGTATTCGTGTTCAAATTTTTTAATAAAATTTTTACTCAATTCTTTAAGCTTAATCAGGTTTATTGAGATTTCATCGTTTTCTTCTACAAAAAGTTCATAATAATCAGTTTCATAAAAAGGGTTTTTGAATTTACCTCTCATAGAATTACAGAGGTTTCTAAAATGATCATTAATTTCATGTGTTTTTGAAATTAATTCGTATTGATTAAGAAAATGATTGATACTTTTTTGGTCAAGTTGTCCGTAATCTAACATATAATCATCAAGTTGGTCATCAGAATTAGATAGAATGATTTGAAAAATACAACCTAGATAATTATTTGAAAAAACGTGTGCTAATCTTTCAGAATTTAATTTTTGGTAATTCTTGTAGCCTTTAGGAAGTTGGGGTTTTGTACATCCTCCAAAACCATTTTTACAAAGCGGACATCTTGTGATTTTCATTTCACGTATGTCAAAGCCAGAAATATGTTTTGAACTTAAATTAAATGCAACAAAATGACCAAATTCGTGATGAAATATAGATTTTAAATCTTCTAAATTGTTTTCTATTAAGGACATACTTTTGTTTTAGAATTGCAGGTAACACCCAAATATACACAGTTTATTTCCTAATTTTTATATGATAAACAGCCTTTTGTTAAAATTTATAAATTTGCAAAATGAAGGAACTGTCTTTTTACGAATATACACAGCTGCCGGAAAGTGAAAAATATGACATGGTATTTACCGAAGGAGAATTTGTAGATTCTTCTGTTAAAAATGAAGTGAAATTTGCTCTATACAAATTGTACAGTTTTTATGTAGAAGTTATTTATGATCCAGTAGACAACAAAATTGTAGGTCTTACAAGTTTTTTGGATTCTAAAAGCTATTATAGAGTCAGCAAACCTCATTGAACAAAAAAATTATACTTTTTTATGTAATCTTTGCAAAGCTATCGCTTAAAATCTCGCACAGAAAACTGCCAATTTTCAAGTAGCAATGAGATTATAATTTCTTTTATTGTAGAAGCCTAAAGAATTCTTAGAAGTTGTTCATCAATTTTATATTTATCTTCTTATTATGATATTTCAATCTTGCCTCAAACTCTGGTATTTCAACTTTAAATGTTTTCAATTGACTATCGCTTACTTAGTAATCAAGTGATATAAATCTATTTCAAGAAAAATAGTTGTTAGTATTTTTTTAATTTTGACAAAATTTCAAGTTTATCGAAATATCTTCTATATAATTCCTTATTACTAGAATTGGACGGATTTGATCCGTCATTATAAAAAAACACTTTAACAATTTTATTATTTTCTTTTTCTACTGCTCCATCAGTATCACCCAATTTTTTCAGCACACTCTCCGTCAAATTCTTATACTTACAGTATTTAAAATCCGTATCAGAGACCTCTTTTAAACTGTCAGTATAGCCCAAAGGTTTATATTCTCTGTTAAAAGCAGTCCATTCACCTTTTCCATTGGATTTTATTCCATATGGAAAGTTAATTTTGAAAAAATTATCTAATGCCATTATTATGTTTTTAGGTTACTTACAGTTTTCTACGATTATTTAAAATGAGCTTTATCAAAAATCATAAGCCTGATCTGTCACAGTTATTAGTACCGAGTAACTATTACTTTAGAAAATCTAAGAAGCTAATATCTAAAGCATCACAAACTTTAAGCAACGTGGAAAAATGAAAATCTTCTTTACCATTTTCCATATCGCTAATTTTAGATCTATCCATCTTAGTTATCTTACTCGCTAATTTTTCTTGAGTTAATTTTAATTCCAAACGTCTCTCTTTTATTTTTGAACCAATATATTTATAGGTTTTTGAATATTTATTATCTATCATTATAAAAATATTTGTGGTTATATTGCCACATTAAAAAATTATTACTATATTTGCAGTAGCGATTTGATAATTAAGCCAAAGAGGCATTAATTGACGATGTTTTCTCGAACCAAAATGACCAATTTCCAACCGAGAAAATCGTGATATCGCTCCATGTCTGAAAAGTTCATTACTTTTGTACCGGCATGTGAGCGGTTCTCACGTTACTTTAGGTTGGAACTTTATAAATCTTCGGATTATAAAGTTGGGTTTGGTCGCCCAGGTTCTAAAGTGTGAGACCGCTCCTTGCTTTTTACAAGAATTCCTCTCATATCTTAAAAGCATCGTTCCATATATAAAACAATATTTATGAGGACGACATTTTCAACATTTCTGCCTATTCGCCCCCCTGAGTAGTCCGTGAGAATAGCAGAAGAAATCACAGCTCTATGCCACATTTGCAATCTATAAATGAGGCATAAAAATTATCAATAGCCGACACACACTCCAAATTCCTTTAATAGTAGTAAAAAGGAAAGCCAGACTACGTTTTAAACTCATACCTTAAAAGTACTCGCTTTCTTTTAATTTTCCAAATTATTTTTCAGCACGAAGGGAATTTATTATTGACAAAAAATGAACTGTCTATATGATTCAGATTTTAAGGGCTGTTTTCATGTTTCAATGCGAAGTTTCATATTTAAAATTGACAGATTACAATGTGGTGCACAACCCATTGTGGCCTTACGGCTTTCACGTGAAGTTAATTTCATTCATATTAAATTTTGACCTGTATAGGCAGGAAGTTTTCTGCACTGGTAAGGCTTCCGCCAATACGGTCTTTAAAAATCCATTACAATAAGAAACAGACAGTAAAAATTAATCAACCTCAAAGACCAATAAAAAGCCCTTGCTGCATAATAGTATTTTCGAGTTTACACAATGCAGCCAAGAGCCAAGTTTAACTAATTAAACCCTATTCAAAGGTATGAAAAAAAAATTTTGCAGGATAAATTGTCTTCAATTGACAATCACTTTAATACTGCTTGTCTCGGGAATGGCCATCGGACAAATAAGAACCATTTCAGGAACAGTCACTCAAAATGGGCAACCATTAAATAATGTATCGGTATTTCAGGAAGGCACTTCCGAAGTCACTGTTACCAATTCTTCCGGAAAATATCAGATCCAGGTATCAGGTCAAAATCCGGTCCTTATTTTCAAGCATTCCGACTATTCAGAACAAAGATTAGAGATTGGAGCTCAATCTACTGTCAATATTATCCTAAGCAACCGGGTAAAGGAAATCGAGGAAGTCGTCCTGAATGCCGGATATTACAAAGTAAAAGAGAAAGAGAGCACAGGCAGCATCGCCAAGGTCACAGCAAAGGACATAGAGAACCAGCCCGTTGGGAATGTCCTATCTGCGGTACAGGGTAGAATGACGGGAGTAAATATAGTTCAGAACTCAGGAGTTCCCGGAGGAGGATTCGACATTCAAATCAGAGGCAGAAACAGCTTAAGGACACAAGGAAACAATCCGCTTTATATAATCGACGGAGTACCTGTCGTATCTGAAACTCCCTCACGATTATCCGGTACGATACTTCCGAACTCTTCGATTAACCCGCTTAATACAATAAATCCGAATGATATAGAAAGCATTGAAGTGCTAAAAGATGCTGATGCAACAGCGATATACGGCTCCCGTGGCTCTAACGGTGTTGTTCTGATCACAACTAAAAAAGCAGGTTCCGGAAAGCTGCGACTAAGCATTAATCAGTCTTATGCAATGAGTGAGGCAATGTCCGGCATTAAAATGATGAACACGCAACAATATCTGGATATGAGGCGGCAGGCATATATTAATAGCGGTATCTCTACTTATCCGGCAAATGCATATGACATCAACGGAACGTGGAGCAATGAACGATATACAGACTGGCAAAAAGAGATTTTAGGTCATACCGCTACAACAACCAATACTCAACTTTCTTTAAGTGGCGGATCAGAACATACAAAATTCCTGTTAAGCCTTAGCAATAATGAGGACACAACTATTTACGGAAATGATTTTAAGTATAAAAATCTAAGTGTTTCCAACAATATTTCACATCATTCCACAGACAAACGTTTCGAGATTTCTATGTATAATTTATTTGCAAAGCAACAGAATAAGCAGATGAATGAAGATATAGCACGTTCTGCGCATTGGCTTGCGCCAAATGCTCCTGCTTTATATGTACCTGACAGTAGTCTGAATTGGGAAAACAATACCTTCAACAATCCATTAGCCGCATATAATGCAACCTATTTGAATGAAAATGTCCAGTTTCTTAATAATATTCAAGGGAGGTATGAGCTATTGCCGGGTTTCAGTATACAACTGAACGCAGGAATCAACCATCAGGTATTCGAAGAATGGTCATTAATTCCTGACACCATATATAATCCCTCGTATGGTTTAAATGCATCCAGTTCGCAATCCTATCAGAATATTCAAAGAAGATTTTCTTATATCTTCGAACCCCAGTTACAATATAACTGGAAACGCGGAAAGCACAATGTTGGTGTAACGGCTGGCGCATCGTATCAGTCCAATGAAACGAAATCCAATTACTTTGAAGGTTACGGCTTTGATAATAATGCATTCATCCAAAATATTGCTTCCGCACAAACGAAAGTAATAGGCGACAATATTCGTACAGAATATAAATATGCTGCGCTATTCGGAAGATTCAATTATCAGTTTGATAAAAAATACATTATTAATTTAACCGGAAGAAGAGACGGAAGCAGCCGATTCGGGCAGAATAATAAGTTCGCAAATTTCGGGGCTGTAGGACTGGCTTGGATTTTTTCAAAAGAAAATTTTCTTAATGAAATTCCTTGGCTAAGCTTTGGAAAACTTCGGACAAGTTATGGTTCTTCGGGTAGCGATAATATCGGCGATTACCACTATTTAAACAACTTTGCAACTTCCTCATACGTCTACAATGGTACGGTAGGTCTTACATCGTCCAGACTTTTTAATCCGGATTTTAGCTGGGAGAAAACCACGAAGTTGGAAACAGCATTAGAACTAGGTTTATTTAGGGACAAAATCAACTTTTCTGCTGCATATTACCGCAACAAATCATCAGACCAGCTTGTAGGATATCAGCTTTCCGCGGTAACAGGTTTTTCTTCTGTTACAGCAAACTTGCCCGCTACTGTGGAAAATAAAGGTTGGGAGTTTCTTTTTGGAGTTAAACCTTTAAGCGGAACTTTCAGATGGGAATCCGACTTTAATATAAGCTTTCCTTCAAATAAACTGCTTTCCTTCCAAGGGATTGAAGGTTCGACATATGCAAACACCTATTTGGTGGGATATTCCACGTCTATTGTGAAACTATACCATTTGGAAGGAATTAATCCACAAACCGGGATATACCAGTTTACAGACTACAATAATGATGGTAAGATTGCTTCACCGGATGATAACAAAGTGATTGAAAATATTGGAGTCAGATATTTTGGAGGCTGGAATAATAAACTGCAATATAAAAATTGGGAACTATCTTTTTTATTCCAATTCGTAAAGCAAAAAAACAGGAATTACAATTACCTGATGCCAATACCCGGTGGGATGAATAATCAGCCGATTGAAGTGCTGAACATTTGGTCTTCTGAAAATCCTTCCGGAACCTATATGCCGTACTTAGCAGTGAATAACGCTGCACAGGTTTTATTTCAAAACAGTGATGCTGCGGTTTCGGATGCTTCCTATATCAGACTTAAAAATGTTCAATTGTCATTTGATGTTCCCTTACAGTCTAAGACTTTCACGAATATAAAACTTTACTTTCAGGGGCAAAATTTACTGACCATTACCAAATACTTTGGAATTGATCCGGAGTTTAATATTTCAGGATTTTTACCTCCACTAAGGACATATTCTTTTGGAGCAGTTCTTAATCTTTAATCCCTAATAATAATGAAAAATATAAAATTTTTTAAAACCAAGATGCTAATTGCAGGTTTATGCCTTTGCCTAAATTGTGAAAAACTAATTGAAGTCGATGTTCCATCCAATCAGATTGCAGCAGAAAATGTTTTTCAGGACGTACAGACAGCAAACGCAGCTTTAGCGGCACTTTACGGAATGCTTTGGGATAATTCTCCGGTAGCAGGGGATCAAACAGGAAAATTACTAGGCGCGTATACCGATGATCTTGATTATTATGTAGCTTCATCATCAACCGGATTACCGGACATTTATCAGAATACGCAAACAGATTCTAATCCTCAAATCCTTACATATTGGACAAAAGCCTATCAGGTCGTTTATACAGCTAATACAATACTGGAAGGAGTTAAAAAGTCTCAGCTACCAACAGCTGAAAAAAATAAGATCATTGGTGAAGCGTTGGTTGTAAGATCATTGGTCTTTTTCTACCTTCAACAGATATTCGGAGATATACCTTTTCCATTAGGCACTGATTATAAAGTCAATCAAAGCATCTCAAAAACAGCTTCCGATCAGGTTCTTAAGAATATCGAAAATGATCTCAATGAAGCCATAAACCTACTTTCTGATGATTATCGCAACACCGAGAGAATTTTTCTCAATCGAAAAGCTGGTCAGCTTCTTCTGGCAAAGGTTTATATGTCGGAACACCGCTGGAATATGGCTGAGCCTTTACTAAAAGAAATTACAGTTAGTCCATTGTATCAGTTCGAAGTTGATCTTACAAAAGTTTTTATAAAATCCGGCAAACATATTATTTGGCAGCTGAAACCTAAAAATGACGGCGCTACAAAAGAAATTACGACATATTATTTTGCAAACACCGCACCTACCGCATTCGCTTTGTCAAATAATCTATTGTCTGCATTTGCTAACACGGATCTTCGCAAGCAAAATTGGATGGCTAAAATCCAGGTCGGGCAAAATACCTGGTACCGAGCTGATAAATACAAAAACAGAACATCTAATACCACAGAGGATTCGGTAGTATTCAGACTGGAAGAAGTGTATTTATTCCTTGCAGAAGTATATGCACAGCAAAACAGAATTTCTGAAGCCTTACCTTATCTGAACGAAACCAGACTTAGGGCGGGCTTACCTCTTGTAAGTGAACCTATTTCACAGCAAGACTTATTAGCAGAAATTCTCTTGGAGGACAGAAGAGAATTTTTTACGGAAATGGGACACCGCTTTATAGATTTAAAAAGAATGGGAAAACTAAACAGTTTGCAAGCAATAAAACCTAACTGGAAAGATTATCACAGCCTATTTCCGATACCACAAAAAGAAGTATTGCTCAATCCGAATCTTAATCCACAAAATACAGGTTATTAAAAATGAAGCGCATTTATTTTATATTCCTGCTTGTTTTTTTTTCTCGTGGAGCGCTAAATGCTTCGGTAAGAAGCGATTCTCTGAACGACTGGATTAAGCAATTCTATACTATCGGAAATTTAGAATACTCTGCAAATGCCCGATGGATAGCAATAAAAAAATGGTACAGCCATAATATTGATACTGTAATGGTATTTGATACACAGAAAAATAATTCGGAAGCGGGTTATTTGTTAAAGAAACCATTTCTGGAATTTACAAAAGATGATCATTTACTTGCTTTTGGAAATAACGAGGCTATATGGTGGAACCTTTCCGGCAACAAAAAAATAAGATTTGAAAATGTTGCAAAAGCATTTTTGTTAACTGACGATAACAGGTTTTGTATTTTGGATAAGCATAAGAATCTGGAAGTCTTTGATACAGTTGGAAGACGATTATTTTATTTTTCTCAGATCATAACGTATACAACAGATCGGAAAAAAAAGTTATTAGTTTGCCAGAAAAACGGATCAATATGGTCGGTTAATATGGTATATCAAAATGAATCGAAAACGATTTTCACTTCAGATAATGAAATCAGAAACATTCAGATTATAGATAATTCCGGCAATTTTGCAGCAATTACGGTTATTGATAAAAAAAATCTTTATACAGGTTTGAAAATCATTAACAGTCTAAACGGAGAAATTTTATATTCAAAGCAATTTGATAAAAAAAATCTTTCTTCCCTAAATGTAACGGCATTAGAAAAGCATTCATCATTTTTAATAGACCTTGAAGAATCTGTACCGCCTGAAAAAAACCAAATTGTTGATGTCTGGTATGGTAATGATAACAATCTGGAAGCAAAAAAATATGGAAATCAGATTAATTATTACTGGTTATGGGACAGTAAAACAGGTATGGAAATATTTTTAGACAATACAAAATTTTCTAAAATAGTTCCTATTAATAATTCCAGATATTTTTTGGCATATCATCCTCTGGAAGAAAATAATTACTTGACTCACAGACCGCTTCTAACAGTACAAGTTTATGATATTTTGCTTAATAAATTTCAGACGGTTTTTAAACATATATCAGATATCACGACAAATAAATCCGGAGAACTCATCATAGGTTTTGATCAGGATATTCAAAAATGGTTACTGTTTAATGTAATTAGTGGCGAAAAATTTACTGTTTATCAGGAGGATCTTCTTAATCCTGCATTTACTTCGGATGGTAAATGGATTTTGTTTGAAAGTGTGAGCGGGCTATGGAAATATGACCTTAAAAAAAATACAATAATAAAGGACAGTAAGCTTCCCTCAATAGATATTGCAATTCTTAACCGGAGTCAAAAGGATTTAAACAGTCATTTTAATATCCGAACGAAGTATATAAATATTAAAAATCCTCTTTTCCTGAAGTTATGGGATAAAAAAGATAATACTACATCATATGTAGTCTACAAAAATGATGATATTAGGGAAATCATTCGTAGCACCCCAGACAGGATAAAAGAGCTGAAATATGATAAAGATTTAAGGAACTTTGCTTTCATAAGGGAAAATTATAATACCGCTCCCAAACTACAAATTTATAGAAACAAGTCAGAGAGTATCTCGGATTGTTTTGCGGTTTCCAAAAACGAATCTGAGAAAAAGGTGCTTCAGGAAGTTTTTAATTTTAAAAATTCACTTGGTAAGGCTCTAAAAGGTATATTGTATTATCCTGTAAATTTCAATCCGTCAAAAAAATATCCAATGGTAGTACATATTTATCAAATCCAAAGCCATTCATCTAATCGTTTTTTATTACCTGCAAATGACGATCCTATTGGGTTCAATATACGTTTATTACAACAGAAAGGGTATTTTGTTCTGCTTCCTGATATTGCACACGATTTCAGAGGAACTGGATTGTCAGCATTAGACTGTGTTCACAGTGCATTGGATGCGGTTGATAACAACTCCGGTATTGATAAGACTAAAATAGGATTAACAGGGCACTCTCATGGCGGTTATGAAACCAACTTCATTGCAACACATTCGAACCGTTTTGCTGCTTATATTAGTGGAAGTGGTCATAGCGATATTATTAGAGCTTATTTTTCTTATTCATATCAATATGATAATCCTTTTTACTGGCAGTTCGAAAATCAGCAATACGAAATGAAAAAATCCTTTGCAGAAGACAAAGCACTTTACATTCAGAATAATCCCATAATTGATGTTGATAAGGTTAATGCCCCTATCTTATTATGGACTGGTCAACTTGACGAAACTGTTCATTGGGGACATACAATGGAGTTTTACATAGGATTAAAAAGAAATAATAAAAATGTCATTGCCTTATTTTATCCTGAAAAAGAACATGATGTTGGAAAAGAAACACCTGAAAGCTTTGATCTGAACCGTAGAGTATTAGAATGGTGGGATTATTTCTTGAAGCTAAAAAAAAATATACCTTGGATCGATCACCAAATGAAAAAGGATGCTTTTTAGCATCCTTATTTTGATTTGTTATTGTATTTCGTGCAGTGTTGCACCGCACATTGTACCACCGACTTTTCGCAACGGAGTTACACCATCCACAGCCCATACGCAAGTAGGACCATCTTCGTCCGTACATTGTTTACCTGTGTTTTCACATCTAAATTGTCCTCCTCCTTCGTCAATACGAAGATAACCATCAAATGTAGCTCTTGCTTTTTCCTGATTGGCTTTTGTAGCAAAAGCAGCTCCTGTTCCCAAAAGGATAACAGCAGCGGGGATCATGATTTTTTTCATGGTAAAACTATTTAAAAATTTGTGCCTACTCTTTGGACAGGTTTTCAGCTTCCCCTGATTCAAAGTACTTTGTTATTGATTTTGTCAATTGATATTGCATTAACTGGTTTCCCATTATTACATATAGATATTCATCAGTTACTACAAAATCGGAAACAGGACGCTTATCTTTTTTGAAAATATAAAAGCTTCCAATATAATGTTGTTCATCGGTTCTATAAATATCTATGACAGAAGCATTTTTCCAATCTTCTCTGGATTCATGTTTCCCGATTAAATTTGATTGGTTAAACAAAAGGTTTTTATAAGCAGAGGCATTGCGATTTACCTTTAAAGCCGGAGCGTTCATTTTATGTCTTCCATCGGACAATTTAGTCACTTTAATCTGTGCAGTCTTAACAGTATCAATTGTATTTAGGCGCTTAATGTTGTTTAAAGAATCGTTCATTACAATGAATTGATTGCGATAATAATAAAGGTAAATAAATCTTTTTGTTACTTTGTCAGTCAATAGGATACCGTCAGAATCAAACACTCCGTCAATTTGTTTTTCAAGTATTTCAGGAAATATTTTTGGTGTTGAAGCTTGATTTAAGTTCAATTGAGCAAGAACAAACTGCTTATTCTGCGAGCTTTGGGTTCTTAATATAAAATTTAGATGGTCTTCAGTTTCAAGCTGTGAAAAAAAAGCACTATTTAGGCTTATGGTTCTTGCATTTTGATCTCCCACCTTTCCGTATAATATAATTGGAACTGTACCATCATATAAGTAATAATTTGGATACCTCACAATGAGCCTTAGTCTTTTATATTCAGCATTGGAATTATCAAGGTGAATAATTAAAGGATTTGAAGGATCTAACCTGTTGTTTACAGTCAATAGCTCTAAAGGGTATTCCCTATTACCCAAATAGACTGACGACTTATCGGTTCCTGCAAAATAATAATTACTATTCTTAAGGGTTATAAGTTTCTTCTCTATAATAGGATTTATTAAGAAACGCCTTGTAAAGTTATTTTCATTTCTAATGATTTTTTCAGAAGAATAAAAAAGAATAACTACAAGCACGGAAGCAGTAATAACAGTAGTAAAAATCAAGAAAGTATATTTTAACGGAGAAATTTCTTTTTTAATTTCATAAACCACGATTGCAACAATAGCAGCAATTACACATAATATATTAAAGATAAGATGTTCCGTCCATCCTAATTTTTCCAAAATTCCACCACAAGAACAGGGAACAAAGTCACTATAGTTGAGAATAAGATAGATGTATATCGTAAATGCAGACATAATGCCTAATGATGCATAAAGTCCTATCAAGCGTGATTTGGGAATCAGCAGTAGCAAAACTATAACCATTTCAGATATTATTGTTGCATACGAAACAAATCCGGCATAAGCGCTAAGAAGTGGTGATTGTGCGATCTGGATCTGAAAATTCTCAAAATCGAATATTTTACTGGCACTTGCATAGCAGAATAGCAGAATAAGAAAGTAAGCCGTTACTGTTGGAAAAAAAGTAATGATTTTTTTCATAGTATTTCACATTATAGTTTATAATTCGATGTGACAAAATTTCTTTTACTTTGCTATGCTTGGCTAGTAGTAAATATGTTAGGGATGCGGACTCATTCGCCAGTTGTCCCGATCTTTTGGAGGATCCGTTTCCTCAATAAATTCCCGAGACATAGTACTGTCACCTTTTTTACTTAAAGTGCTTAGTTCTAATACTGGTAATGGAGTATTTTCTGTTAATGATTCATTTTCTCTACAAGAATATAAAGCTAAAAGGGTGACTCCCATCGCTACAATTAAAAAATGTTTTTTCATGATTTAGGGACTAAAGGTTAATAATCCCGGCCGGTATTTTTTTAGAATTCTAATGACGAATTTAGAAAAGCATACCCTTTATTGAAAGCGAAAGATAGGCATATTTATAAAT
>DLND01000199.1:394-5096 GCA_002476905.1 Flavobacteriales bacterium UBA7519 | reverse complement strand
AAGGGTTTTTCAGTGACCTCTTGCAGCGGCATCCTTTTTTCTTTTGTCTAGAGAAAGCCTTGGAAAAGAAAAAAGATATAGCGGAAAGCGGGATAAAGCTCCTAAATATATTTTAAAATTTATATGCGAGATTCCAACTGAATCCCATATTGAAGCTGCCTGAACTCCTTCCAAATCCCGGAACAATCATCGGAGCGACATCGTCCTGTTTTGTGGTGTATGCGAGATATCTTGGCTGGATATTGACATCTATAAAAAAATTGCTTTCAAATACCTGAATTCTTGCACCGATGGCGCCTTCTATCCAATAGCTGCTTTGCGTAGAAGGTTCTAATGGAATGATTACACCTTCGTTATTTCTGCCTTTAACAGGTATTGCCATATATTCTTGGGAATAGAAACTCCCTGCTAATTTTGCGCCGGCATAAAAACCATTAAATGCATTTTCCGGATCCGAAGCTAGCATATAGAATCCACCAGCTTTTAGAAACAAACCGTCTGCCTTTGCGTCATAACCATTTTTCTGATAGATATTTTTGTCATATCCTAGATCTACTACTGCATGGATTTTTCTGTTTATTCGGCTGGAAACAAAACCTTGATAAAGCTTTCTGTCTCCGAAAAAGGCAGCGCCAAGATTCAATACATCTGCACCAATAATAAAATTGGGTGTATATTTCCATTTAGCCGTATCCTGTTTTTTTGGTTCTGCTTTTTTCTGAGATAAAGCGAATACCGAAACCAAACTAAAAGCGGAGATAAAAATTGACTTTGCTTTCATCTGTAAGTGATGTTTGATTGGATTCGACATTAGTTATCGGTGTAGATTTCAATAGCTGCGATTTTAGATTCTCATAATTGATTTTGAATCCGCAAGCAGGAGACACATAAACTGTATTTCTGTCATAAGAGATGCGAACTTTGGAACTGTCTCCATATTTAGTGGTTTTGAAATAGATATCCGTGTAAGCATTATCATCAATTCTCAAAGGAATATAAACGGTTTCTGCATTGGCCTGCGCCAGGATGCTGGTAATTTTATTACTTCCATAATCTACACCGACATACAGAGAATCAATCTTTGTGAGCTGTCCTGCTGCATTTTTGAATTTCACCTGCAATCTTGGCGTTGATTCCGAACCAAGGCATATATCATCATCCCCGCCGCAACTGGTAAGAAGCAAAAAAAAGCCCAGAAAAAAAATTAGTTTTTGCATTGAATAAAGATAACACAAATTGTTTATTTTTTAAGAAGCAAAGCAATGTTTTCTACGTGATGCGTCTGTGGAAACATATCTACTGGAAGGATTTTTACCAGTTCGTAACTGTCTTTCAGCAAGGCAATATCTCTTGCCTGTGTTGCAGAATTACAACTTACGTACACAATTTTCTCTGGTGACAGTTTTAGAATCTGCTCTACAACCTTTGGGTGCATTCCATCTCTTGGTGGATCAGTAATCAGCACATCAGCTTTTGGATGATTTGCTAAAAATTCATCATTGAAAATGTCTTTCATATCACCACAATAAAAAGTACAGTTTTTCAATCCATTGATTTCTGCGTGTTCTTTGGCTGCATCAATAGCTTCCTGAACGGCTTCTATCCCTATAACTTGTTTCGCATTTCTTGCGACATACTGTGCGATAGTTCCTGTTCCCGTGTAAAGATCATAAACAACCTGGTCGCCCGATAAATCTGCAAACTCGAGGGTTTTTCTGTATAATTCCAAAGCCTGTTTATAATTGGTCTGGAAAAAAGATTTCGGTCCTATTTTGAATTGAAGTCCGTCCATCTCCTCAAACAGATATCCTTCACCAAAATATGTTTGAATATCCAAATCATAGATACTGTCATTACCTTTTGGGTTGATGGCAAAAACCAAAGTTTTTATCTGAGGGAATTGGGATAATAAATAATCAAATAATCGAATTCGTTCTGCTTCCATTTCCTTATAGAGTTGAAAAAGAACCATCCAGTCACCTTTAGAATTCTGACGCAACATTAAAGTTCTTAGAAAACCTTCCTGAGCTTTTACATCATAGAATTCAAGTCCGTTTTCTACGGCATATTTTTTTACTGCCAAGCGAATTTGATTAGATGGATCTTCTTGCAGATAACATTCTTTGAGATCTAGAATCTTGCTCCACATCCCCGGAATATGAAAGCCTAAAGCATCTCTGTTGCCAAAGTTTTCCTCAGAACTAATCTCGTACTGGGTAAGCCACCGCGAGTTGGAAAAAGAAAATTCCATCTTATTCCTGTAAAAATATTGCTCCTTAGAACCTAAAATAGGAATAGTTTCGAAATCAGAAACACCTCCGATTCTTTTGATATTATTAACCACTTCACTATGTTTGAAATCGAGCTGTTTCTCATAAGCAATATTCTGCCATTTACAACCACCACAAGTTCCGAAATGGATGCACTTTGGTTCGACTCTATATTCGGAATATTCTAAAATTTCTATAGCCTCACCTTCGAAATAATTGCTTTTTGATTTTTTAACTCTGACATTTACTAGGTCACCAGGGACAGCACCTGAAACAATCACAGTCTTTCCTTCTTCTGTTTTACCAACAGAAACTCCTTTCGCACCGGCAGAAAGGAGTCTGATATTTTCAAGAATTTTATTTTTTTTCTTATTCTTCATTTATTAATTTGTTTTTGCAGAATCGGCTTTAGGATTCTGTTGCAATAAATCGTTCTGAAGCGTTGCCTGAGGATTCACACTAGGCGCTTGCAGTCCTGAAATTTTATTCATTTCTTCTACAAATTTAGGATCACCTAAATTATAAAAAGTCTGACTCGCTACTTTACCATCCTTATCAATCAAAAAGAATCCGGGAATTTTGAAACCGTAAATAAAGTACTTTTTCGCATATTCAGAAGATAGCCCTCCTTCACCGTAATAGTTTGTACCAGGAATACCTTTTAGCATTGCATTAGCCGTTTTTGTAAATTGCTCTTTTGTATCGTCTACATTTACAAATGCAAAGTTAACTTTAGATTTATAAAAGTTTACAACCTCTTTCAACACAGGAACTGTAGACTGTCCGATATAAGGATTCCAAGAAGCATAAGTCATAACCAAAGTCGGTTTTCCATTAGACTCGAAGCTTGAAGATTTTCCGTCTAGCTTTACGAGATTAACTTTTGGAGCTTCTTCACCTTTTTTCAATCCGAAAACTGCATTGATTGCAGAATTAAGATCTTTCTTAACTTCCGAATCTTTAATATACTCCTCACTAACCTTTTTTACTTTATCTACATCAGAAGTATATGGATTAAGATCAAACTTAGCAATTACAAAAGCTAGAAGGTAATCTTTAGTTTTCTGAGAAAATTCTTTATTTTCCGACAGATATCTCGCAAAGATAGCAGACATGCTAGCTGTGTTCTTATCTTTTTGTTTTTCAGCAAAAGATTGGAAGTTTTGCCCTATTTTGTTCAAAAGATAATTTCTGTAAACAGGCAGATCTTCTACCATTCTATCATTATTCTTCGTTAATGAATTCTCATAATCAGTAAAAGCTTTTGACACTTTGAAAGAAGGATCACCACTCACTTGACCATGTGATGCTTCATACTGAGCAAGGAAAGTTAAAACATTTGTAGCAAGCTCATCTTTTTTAAGTTTCACAACATCACTGTCAGGACCAATTTTATCAGCAGTCTGATCCATGTTTTTTTCTAAGTCAGAATAGATTTTTTTTATTTCACTAAGGAAATCAGATTCCTTTTTCTGCAGCAATTGCATATTAAGCTTAGAACTGTAAGTTTGCAAATACTTTTGAGTTTCGGTAATGAAATCATTATTCTTTTTTGCGTCACCTTCAATTTTAAAAACTTCAGGAAAAGTATTAGCATCACCAGAAATTTTTAAATTCTGACCTTTCTTTAAATAGATGAAATTCATTTTTCCGGCGTATGTCATAGCGTACATTCCGTTCTTAGGTGCTTTAAACTCACCTTTGAAGTTACCTTTATCATCTACACCAATATTAATTAGAGGTAGAGTTGCTACACCAGAAGCTTCTATGAATTCTATTCTTTCAAGAGGAGAGCCTCCTTTGACGTTTCCTTCCACTTTTATCTTAGAACAAGAAACTACTAACAGCGAAATTAAAAGTAGAAATAAATACTTTTTCATTATAAAATTTAATTTGTGCAAAAATAATCTAATTAGAATTTTAAAAAAAATGAATTTTGATATTTTATTAAAACATTAACAAAATAGATAAAAGCTAAAGGATATAAATCTAAAATATTCCAAAATAATAGAGAGGCTAAGTATTATTTTATACCATCACTATAATTGATTATTATGGTTTTATAAATGTCATTTATACGATTTGTATAAATTAAAAAAAGGTCAAAAAAAAAGCTCATCAAAGTAAATTGATGAGCTTTTAAAAAAAACTGGCGGCGACCTACTCTCCCGCTTTCGCAGTACCATCGGCGCTAGAGGGCTTAACTTCTGTGTTCGGAATGGGAACAGGTGAGCCCCTCTGCTAAAACCACCCTAAAGGCTGTTTGTACAAAAGGATGTACAGTATATGTATTTAGTTCAGAGATTTATATTTAAAGTTCAAAGTTTTACAACTTTGAATTTTTTAACCATAAACTTTGAATTAAAAAATCGATAAAAACGTTCACAAAGAGAGAACCTTAGTTGCGCAAGCAAACGCTTGGGTTTATTGTA
>DLND01000199.1:0-324 GCA_002476905.1 Flavobacteriales bacterium UBA7519 | reverse complement strand
CAAACGCTTGGGTTTATTGTAACCAATAGGCTATAAATCTACGGGTAATTAGTACTACTCGGCTATGACATTACTGTCTTTACACCTGTAGCCTATCAACGTCGTCATCTCCAACGACCCTTAAAAGATGTCTCATCTTGAGGCGAGTTTCGCACTTATATGCTTTCAGTGCTTATCTCTTCCAAACATAGCTACTCAGCGGTGCACCTGGCGGTACAACTGATACACCAGAGGTTTGTTCAATTCGGTCCTCTCGTACTAGAATCAAGTCCTCTCAAACATCTAACGCCCGCAATAGATAGAGACCGAACTGTCTCACGACGT
>DLND01000113.1 GCA_002476905.1 Flavobacteriales bacterium UBA7519 | reverse complement strand
AATCTTCCTGCAATGATGACCCACGCATCGATTCCAGAAGATAAACGAGCAGTTTTGGGAATCACAGACGATTTGATTAGACTGAGTGTCGGAATCGAAGATGCAGAAGATTTGATTGCCGATTTGGAACAAGCTTTCAATGCAATTGATAATTAACAATTAATAATTAAAAAAAATGACTTTTTGTGATGCGACTTTAGATGACCTTCCTAAGATTGTGGAAATTTACAATTCTACGGTTGCATCTCGATTGGTTACCGCTGATTTGGAGCCTGTTTCTGTCGAGAGCAAACTCGGTTGGTTTCATCAGCATAATTCTGAATTTCGTCCGCTTTGGATGATTGAAGATTTTCATAAAAATATAATTGGCTGGGTTAGTTTTCAGGATTTTTACGGGAGACCGGCTTATCAGAAAACGGCTGAAATCAGTATTTATCTTTCTGATGATTCCCGAGGAAAAGGTTATGGAAAAAAAATTCTGCAATATTGTATCGAAAAAGCACCAAATCTCGGAGTCGAAAATCTTCTCGCTTTCATCTTCGCTCATAATCTTCCAAGTTTGTCTTTGTTTGAGAAATTTGGTTTTGAATTATGGGGAAATCTCAAAAATATCGCTGAACTCGACTGCGAAAAAAGAAGTCTTATTATTCTCGGAAAAAATATCAAAGATTAGCGAAAATGGAAAACATCCCGAATTGTCTTTATTGGATTACATCCGTTTTAGCGATTTTATCGATGCTAATTCCCACTATCCGACATAATTACTGGGTTTTTCGCGTGTTTGATTATCCTCGTTTTCAGAAATTTATCATTCTTCTAATTCTTATTGTCGCTTGGTTTTTCACTTTTGAAAATCCGAATATTTACGAATATATAATTCTTACTGCTGAAGTAATTTCTGCTGGATATTTATTTTACATCATTTTTCCTTACACGGATTATGGGAAAACGATGATTGATAAAATTCAACCAAATCCCGACGAAAAAGTTCTTGATATTTTGGTTTGTAATGTTTATCAGCATAACCGGAATTATCAGAAATTAATTGATTTAGTCAAAGAGGAAAATCCATCTGTTTTATTTTTTTTGGAGACTGATGAAGAATGGCAAAATGCCTTAAAAACCGTTACCAAAAATTACGAATACAAGATTGAAGTTCCTTTGGCAAACACTTATGGACTTCTGTTTTACAGCCATTTTCCGGTTAAGAATTACGAAGTCAATTATTTGATTGATGATGATATTCCGTCTATTGTTGCAGATTTGGAATATAATAATCAAACGGTTAGATTATTCGGAATTCATCCAACGCCGCCGGTTCCTCAGGAAAATCCGGAAAGTACGGAACGTGATGCCGAGATTCTTTTGGTTGGTGAAAAGGCAGAGGAATTTGGAAAACCAGCCATTGTTTTTGGAGACCTGAATGATGTCGCTTGGTCCAGAACGACTAAGCTGTTTCTAAAATCCAGCGGAATGCTCGATCCGCGACGTGGACGAGGAATGTTCAATACCTTTCACGCTAAATATTGGTTTCTACGTTGGCCGCTTGATCATTTTTTCGTAAGCCCGCATTTTCGATTAGTCGATATGAAAGTGATGAAATCTGTTGATTCTGACCATTTTCCGATTTGGATTTCGTTGGTTATAAGAAATGAAGATACGGAAAATCAACTTGAAATTTCTGAGGAAGAAGAAGCTGAAGTGGATGAAAAAATCGAAGAAGGTATCGAAAAAGGCGACGCCAATTAAAATCCTTAACTTAGCTATTCAAATCCAAATTTTATGAAAAAGCTGATTCTTGCTTTCGCAGTTTTCTTTTGCTATCAATTTTCTTTTGCCCAAAAATCTGAAGCTAATCCAATTTATATTGTTGATAACGTGATTGTTTCTAATGTTTTGCTTCATAGTTTCAATCCGGAAGAAATTGAAAATATCCAGGTTTATAAATCGCCTTCTTCACAAATCGAACAATACGATGACCTTGTGAAAAATGGTTTGATTAATATTAATTTGAAAAAACCTTTGAACCTCGAAAAAGTAACTATTTTCGAAGCTAAGAAAAAATTAAACCTCACATCTGAATCCAGATTTTTCTTGAATGATATTGAAGTTCACAACGAATCAATTCTAATTGCGGAAGACCTTTTGAAACGAGCCAGAATTCTGCAACCCGACAAGAAATTCAATAATTATAAAGTTCCTGCAATCAGCATAGAAACTAATTAATTTTTGTCATAAAGGTTTTGATGACATCAGTCTAACAAATATTGTGTTCTTTGTGATAATCTTTGTGTTCTTTGTGGTTCTAATTCTTTAATTTCGCAGTATGAAAATAGCATTCTTAGGACCTGAAGCCTCTTTTACGCAGTTGACAGCGACTCAATTATTCCCAAACGAAGAATTGATTCCTAAAGTTAATATTTTAGATTGCTTTTTGGCGGTTCAGAATAATGAAGTGGATAAAGCGGTGGTTCCTTTGGAGAACTCGATAGAAGGAACGGTTTCGATGACTTTGGATTATCTTTATCAAACGCCGGAAATCAAGATTGAAGCTGAAGCAGTGATGCCGATTGCTCATCATCTGATGATTCATCCAAGTCAGGATAATAATACTGAAATTGAGAAAATATATTCTCATCCGCAAGCACTTGCGCAAAGTTTTCATTTCCTGAATCAAAAATATCCAGATGTTCCTAAACAGGATTTTGCATCAACAGCAGCGGCAGCAAAGCGTGTTTCCGAAAATCCCGAAAGAAAAATTGCGGCGGTTGCAAACAAATTTGCAGCGAATCTGTACGGCTTAAAAGTCATCGATGAAAATATCCACGATGTTGAAGAGAATCACACCAGGTTTATAGTCATTTCCAAAACCGAGAATTCTTATCAGAATGAAATGCAAAGTATCGGAAAAAAAACAGCAATGCTCATCACTTTACCTGAAGATCACGCGGGAGGTTTACATCAGGTTTTATCGGTTTTTGCGTGGCGCAATATGAACCTTAGCAAAATCGAATCCCGAACTTTGAAAACTAAATTAGGCAACTATTTCTTTTTCATCACTGTTGTTGGTGATTGGAATAATGTTCTTTACATCAACTCGATTGATGAGTTAATAGCGATTGGCGCTGATGTTAAGTTTTTGGGAAATTATAAGGAGTTTTTGTTGGATGGATAGAAATATTACTCTTGAATCCTTGATTTTAAATCCATATTAGCACCAATAATTCTTGTGATTTCTATTTTATTGATGTATAGAATTCTGTAAAAAATAATATGTCGATTCGCTAGAAATCCAAAAATGTTAGAAGCTATTTCGTTGTAATTTTTGCCAATATTTGGATTTTCTGAAAGCATTTGACAGAAGCTAATTAGTTCTTCATAATATTTGTCTGCTTGATTTTCTGACCAAAAGTGAAAAGTATATTCGTAAATATTTGAAAGGTCTTCTACAGCTTTGTTCGTGAAGAAGTATTTAGCCATTTTTCATTTTGGCTTTTAGTGAGGCAAGATGATTTTCCGGTTCAAAATTTTTTGCTATTCCGCTTTCGGTGCCTTCTTTAATTGCGTTTTTAAGAAATTGTAATTTATTTTCTTCCTCTTCCAAAAGTCTCAATCCAGCACGAATCACTTCGCTGGCATTCTTAAATCTCCCTTGCGAAATTTTGTCATCCACAAACTCTTCAAAATGATTTCCTAAGGAAACAGATGTATTTCGTCCCATTTTAATTTTATTATTGTAAATCAAAGTTACCAAATTTTGGTAATTATTTAAATCTTATTTTTTTAATCTTCATCCCGAGTGTCGTCAAGATTAACAATTTTCTTATTAATAAAAAAATAAACAGGCAACCCAAGCAAAATCAATCCCAATCCAGGCCAAGTATATTGTGGCTTATAAATGAATAGCAGAATACAAAATCCGGTTCCAATCAAAAGATAGAGAATAGGCGTAAAAGGATAAAGAAAAGTTTTGTAACCTCTTTCCAGTTCAGGTTTTTTGATTCTCAGATAGATGACGCCAAAAACGGTAATCATATAAAATAAAACAATTACAAACGAAATCATATCCAGCAAATCACCATATTGTCCACTCAAACAAAGCAAACTTGCCCAAATCCCCTGCATCCAAAGAGATTTTGCAGGTACGCCGTTTTTATTATTTTCAACGGCTGATTTTAGGAATAAGCCATCTTTTGCCATGGTTTGAAAAACTCTTGCACCAGCCAAGACAATTCCGTTCACGCAGCCAAAAGTCGAAATCATCACAAGAACGGCAATGATAATCGTTCCTGCATTTCCAAACATTTTTTCGGCAGCAGCAACAGCAACTCTGTCATTCGCAGCAAAAGCGATAGAATCTCTATCGAGTGCGTTGAGGTAAACGAAATTCACGAGAAGATAAAGAATCATCACAGCCGAAGTTCCTAAAATCATTGCCTTTACAACGTTTTTCTTTGGATTTTCGATTTCTCCCGAAATAAAAGTGACGTTTTCCCAAGCTACAGAACTGAATACAGAACCTACCATTGCGGCAGCGATCCCGCCAACAAGAGTAGCACCAGAAATGCTTTTCCATTCGGTTTGTTTCAGATTTTGAAACGCGTCCCAGCCGAAACTCATATTAGAACTCCAATTGGACTGAGAAATCAAAACAAAACCAAGAACAATCAAACCGAGAAGAGCAATGATTTTGGAAGAAGTAAAAACATTCTGTAAAATCTTACCAAACTGAACGCCTTTCGTATTCACAAATGTCAAAAACAAAATCACAAAAATCGCCAGAATCTGAATCCACGTGATTTTAAAATCACCACTTTGAAAAATCGGAGCAGCATCATTCAAACTTGGAACAAGATAAGCTGTAAATTTTCCAAACGCGACAGCAACCGCGGCAATCGTTCCCGTTTGAATCACAGTAAACATTCCCCAACCGTAGAGAAATCCCATTGGTTTCCCGAAAATCTCTGTGATGTAAGTGTATTGTCCACCTGCTTTTGGAAACATCGCCGAGAGTTCACCATAACTTATTGCTGCTGCAATGGTCATCACCGCTGTAATCAGCCAAACTACAATCATCCAGTAACCGGAACCCAGATTTCGCATAATGTCTGCGCTTACGATAAAAATTCCGCTTCCTATCATAGATCCCATTACGATCATCACCGCGTCCCAAAGTTTGAGTTTTTTCTCCATAGTTTTTATTAATAATCAAATATATAAAAAGATGTGATAAGTTTTTTAGGTGATTTTTTTGTGTTTAAAGGTCTAATCAGCTGAAAAATTTTAGGTTGATAAGTGATTGTGGTAAAACTAAAAGGATAATTTTCTTTAAATTATATTATAAAATGAATCTTTTATTAAGCTTTTTGTAATAATTTGTTAGTCTGAATAGAAATATATAATTTTGCAACTTCAATTTTAACAAATTATGGAATTAGAATACAAAGAACATCTGAGCCCAATGCTGAAAGGCGATATCAAGAATTATCTAATCGATATCGATGGAACGATTACAGACGATGTTTCTAACGAAGAACCAGAAAGAATGGTTACTTGCGAGCCATTTCCGGACGCTTTGGCGACCATTAATAAATGGTATGACGAGGGTCATCAGATTTGTTTTTTCACTTCCAGAACAGAAGATTTGAGAGAAATTACAGAAACTTGGCTCAACAAACACGGTTTCAAATACCACAGCGTTTTGCTGGGAAAACCAAGAGGTGGAAACTATCACTGGATAGATAATCACCTTGTACGCGCAACAAGATACAAAGGAAAATTCACGGATTTGGTTGAAAAACAAGTGACCATAGAGGTTTTCCGTGACTAAAAATATTCTAAATTAAAAATTCCCGAGCCTCCAACTTTCGGGAATTTTTGATTGGATGACAAAACTCCTAGCCCCGATTGACTCTATTATTTTATTAAATTAAGGAATCGTCGAAACTACGTTTTGTAGTGGAAATACTTTTGCTTTTTTTTCACCTATGAAAAAGCAAAAGATTGCAACGGAAAGCGGGATTAAGCTCCTAAACCAATTAATTATTGAACAGATTCGGTTCTTCAAAAAAAATATAAATATAATGAAAGTACTTGCTAATGACGGATTGACGCAATCTGGAATAGATGCGCTAAAAGAAAATGGATTCGAGGTAATTACTGATAAAGTGGCTCAGGAAAATCTAATCACTTATATCAATGAAAATCAAGTGAAGGTTTTGCTTGTAATAAGCGCGACGAAAGTGACGAAGGAAATGGTGGACAATTGTCCAAGTCTGGAAATCATCGGTAGAGGTGGTGTTGGAATGGATAATATCGAAGTGGCTTATGCGAGAGAGAAAGGGAAACACGTGATTAATACACCTGCAGCATCTTCGGAATCTGTTGCGGAGTTGGTGTTTGCGCATCTTTTCTCTGGAAGCAGATTTCTGCAAGACTCCAACAGACAAATGCCTGTGAAAGGTAATACTGAGTTTGCAAAATTGAAGAAAAAATACGAAGCCGGAATTGAACTGAGAGGTAAAATCATCGGAATCGTAGGAATCGGAAGAATCGGGCAAGAAGTTGCTAGAATCGCTCTAGGATTGGGAATGAAGGTGATTGCTTCTGACACGAGAATCGGAAAAGCAAGTGTACGTGTAGATTTTTACAATCAGCAATATATCAATGTGGAGATAGAAACGGAACCGTTGGAGCAATTGATTCAGCATTCGGATTTTATCACGCTTCACGTTCCTGCTCAGAATGGTCCTATCATCGGAAAAGCAGAATTGGAAAAAATGAAAACTGGCGCAGCGATTGTAAACTGTGCTAGAGGAGGAGTTATTGATGAAGAAGCTTTGATAGAAGCTTTGGATTCTGGGAAATTGTCGTTTGCAGGTCTTGATGTTTTCGAGAACGAACCAACGCCTTCTGAAAAAATCTTGACCCATCCAAAAATCTCTTTGACGCCTCACACTGGCGCAGCTACGGAAGAAGCTCAGGACAGAATCGGAACGGAGTTAGCGAATCAGATTGCAAGTATCCTTTTAGTTAAATAATTTAACTAAAACATCAAAATAATGCTCGTTTTTTAACGGGCATTTTTTATTTTCCCAATTCAGATTAAAATTTTACTTTTGTTGAGTTTTTTTATGGCAGCTTAATCCGTCTTCCGCTCCCAATCTTTTTGTTCCGCTTTGCTCCACAAAAAGGATTTCCGCTCAAGCCGGGCTGCGACATTTAAACTTCGAATCAACATTCTCTTATGAAAAGAAAAGTCTTACTTATTTATACCGGCGGAACTATTGGAATGGAGAAAGATTACGAAACAGGAAGTCTTGTTCCATTTGATTTTTCCAACATTTTCAAAAGAATCCCAGAAATGAACCTTCTCGAATGCGAAGTCTCTGTTCATCCATTCGAAAATCCGGTAGATTCTTCCGATATGGGACCCAATGAATGGCGAATGATAGCAGAATGGATTCATAAAAATTATGACGCTTTTGACGGATTCTTGATTCTTCACGGAACAGATACGATGTCCTATACAGCTTCAGCTCTAAGTTTTATGCTGAAGAATCTTGGTAAACCAGTGATTTTGACAGGCTCGCAATTGCCAATCGGTGACCTTCGAACCGATGCCAAGGAAAATCTTTTGACGAGCTTGTATTACGCCAGTCTTTATGAAAATGATGAAGCTGTCATCAAAGAAGTCGCTGTTTATTTCGAATACAAACTTCTTCGTGGAAATAGAAGTCTGAAATATTCAGCTGAGTTTTTTGACGCTTATCAAAGCCCAAATTATCCAATTCTTGGACAGTCGGGCGTTCATCTTAATATTGAAAAAGATTTGCTTTGGAAACCCAAAGGTGAATTTGAGCTTGATATTTACCTCAATGAAAATGTGATTTTTTACAGGATTTTCCCCGGAATGAACTTCGAATCTCTGTTGGAATTCAAAACACCGGAAGCAATTGTCTTGCAGGTTTTCGGTTCGGGAACGATTTTTAATAATGGGAAAACTCAGAATGTCCTTCAGGAGTTGAGAATTCGTGGAATAGAAATCGTGGTGATAAGTCAGTGTGTGTCAGGCGGAATTAGTTTTGGAAAGTATAGCAATAGTAATATTTTCACAACAATCGGTGCCATCAGCGGAAAAGATATGACAGCGGAAGCTGCGATTACCAAAGTAATGCATATTCTCAATAATCCGAAATATGATAAGTCGTTCTCCGAATTATTCTGTGAAAATATTTCGGGAGAAGTGACAGAAGATTTTTAAAAATCCTTGGAGGAATCAGATATTTCATTATATTTGCAACCTCAATTAGAGAGGTGTCCGAGTGGTTGAAGGAGCTACCCTGGAAAGGTAGTATACGGGTAACTGTATCGAGGGTTCGAATCCCTTCCTCTCTGCGAATGCAGAAAGCAAATTGCATCAAAAGTCTTTAAATCTTAGTGTTTAAAGGCTTTTTTGTTTTTACAGCATACTAGAAAATAGCGAAATTGTATAGATACTATGAGGGCATTTAGGTGATTTAAATTTAACCAAAAAAGAGATGGCTTTGATTGGTCAAAAATCCGAACACTCTCGGAGACAAAGTCAGATTTTTTTTCATTAAAGGCAGAACGAGGTATCAACAGAGTTATTTGTTTTTTGGAAAACCACAGTCTCAGCTTATCGGAAATGGAAGTGGTTGACATCAAAAAAGTTGTCGACGTATGGCAGTAACAATATGAGGAATTGGGTTCTGAATAGTACATCAACCACGTTCAGATATTTGAAAACAAAGGACGTGTGATGGGCTGCAGCAATCCGCATCCGCACGGTCAAATATGGGCACAATCCTCCGTTCCTTCTATTTGTTTGAAAACTCAGGAAAACCTTAAAAAATATTTTAACAAAAACGGAACTACTCTGTTGCGCGATTATTTGACAACAGAATTGAAATCTAGCAAAAAAATCATTTTGGAAAACGAAGATTTTGTAGCATTGGTGCCGTTTTGGGTTGTTTGGCCTTATGAAACAATGATTATAAGCAAAAGAGTGATGGAAAATATATTGCAGTTCTCAAATAGCGAAAAATTATCTTTAGCATCGATAATAAAGGATTTGACAACTATGTATGACAATCTTTTTGAGGTTTCATTTCCTTATTCAGCAGGGATTCATCAATCGCCCACGGATGGAAAATCACATCCCGAATGGCATTTTCATATGCGTTTTTATCCACCATTATTAAGAAATGCGGAAGTTAAAAAATTTATGGTAGGATACGAAATGCTTGCTGAAGCGCAACGCGACATCACCCCGGAGCAAAGTGCTGAAATATTGAAAAATATCTCCACTGTTCATTATAAGATAGGAAAATAAAAATTTTCGCCTCATTATAAAAAATAGATTGGTATTATTGCTTGAAATTAATTTTATGAAAGATATAAAACTGATCGTTACCGATATGGATGGCACTTTCCTCAATTCAAAACACGAGGTTGGTAAGGACTTTCCCGGTATCTATCAGGAACTTAAGAAAAGAAATATTCTTTTTGTTCCTGCGAGTGGCAGACAAATGCCGGGAATTACCCATTATTTCAAAGATATAGAAGAAGATATGGGTTTTATTGCAGAAAATGGTGGCTATGTGGTTTATAAAAACAGCGAGCTTTTTGTAGACAAAATGGATTATGCACTTGTGAAGGAGATTATCATCGCGGTACGGAATATTCCTGGTGCTAGAGCCGTTCTTTCTGCCCGCAAAAAAGCTTATTTTGAAAGCAATGATAACGATTTTAAAAATTATTTTACCAAATATTATACAGAAAATCAAAAAGTAGATGATCTGACCGAGGAAATAGACGACAATGCTTTCAAAATTGCCGTTTATCATCCGGACAGTTCTGAAGCTCATCTCTATCCTTTGCTAAAAAAATTTGAAGAGGCCAATCTGGAGGTTGTTATATCTGGAAAATACTGGCTGGATATTATGAACAAAGGTATTAACAAAGGCAATGCTGTGGAAAAATTACAAAATGCTCTTGGGATTTCGCAAGACGAGACGATGGTTTTTGGGGATTATATGAATGATATCAAAATGTTGGAAAATTCGAGATATTCATACGCCATGAAGAATGCACATCCCTTGGTAAAGAAAATCGCTTGTTTTGAAGCAGATTCCAATGATGAATTCGGAGTTTTAAAGACTATTAGAAAATTTCTAGATCTAACTTCGTAAGCCTTTTTTTCCTAATATTTCATGACTCCACCCGCTCACTAAAGCAATAGATGCTCAGAATTATTTTGCCGAGTGTATTCTTAGCAGCCTCAGATGCCAGCTTAAAAAAATCTTTTGCAGGTTAGCATTTAATAGGTGATCTATAAATACAAATCCTCTGTGTATGCAAAGGTTTTTTTTGTATTTTATTGATAACGTTGGTGTTCTTTTGGTTTGGAAAACTTTTCTATAATTGGTTTGAAAAGGGCTCTGTATTTCTCGATATCAAAAAGCTGAGAGTCTGTCAGAGCTTTATAAGTCAGCCAGATACTGAAGGGAAATAAAGCAATATTGGGAATCCAGGTTGCCAGATAAGGATTCATTGCGCCTTTCCAGGCTAGGTTTTCCATAGAAAGATTCAGCACATAGAAAATAATGAAAATAATAATGGCAATAATGACAGGCAGTCCCATTCCTCCTTTTCTGATAATAGATCCCAAGCTGGCACCAATGAGGAAAAATATAATGCAAGTAAAAGAATAAGAAATAATTCTCTGCTGATAAATTACAATTTTATTATGCTGTTTTATAGTATCTCTGATGCCGGTTTCATTTGAATTTACATTGGATTTTATGGCTTCTATTTTATTATAAGCACCCCAAAGGACTTCTAGTTTTTTATCTTTTTTCAGCGTATCAATTTTGTAAGGCTGAGTGATCTTATCCTTTGTTTTGGTTTTATCAATATATTCTACATAATTATTGGTCTGTGAGATTACGGGAGTTGCAATGGAGTTAAGCGTGGCGATATTACCTTTTCTGTTCTTTTCCAACGTTTCCTGAACTTCGCCGTAAGTCTGAAAACGGTAATCATCCGTAATTTTTTCTTGTTCTATAGCGTTGTTTATGAGTTCGCTGATGTCAAAATGGTTTACAAGACTGTCAAATTTTACAGACTGATTCGGCTGTTTCAGTCTTTCATTATAATTTTTGTTGGAAACATCATCCGTGAAAACATAACCGTTGTAAAGAATTAGCTTCAGATAATTGCGGTCTACAGCTGGTGCAAACTTACCGCTTTTGGCTATGATGGTTTACTGATCATCATAGGAACTTGCATTATTATGAAGGAAAACACCTTCCAGTTTTTCACCTTTCTCGCCGTATATTTTATCAAATTTCACCGAGTATCCCGATATTTGGTCTATAAAAACGCCTGGCGTAAAATTTATCGCCGGCTTGGATGAGATGATGTTGAACATCATATTTTTGGCCTTCCGCTGGAAATCTGGGATCACATTATTGGAAAATAGAAAGAGAATCCCTGCTAGAAAAGAAACAGTAATAAAGAGTGGCATCATCACCCGCACAAGAGAGATTCCCGCAGCCTTCATTGCAGCCAGTTCATAGCGCTCGCCAAAATCTCCGAAAGTCATAATAGACGACAAAAGAATCGTAAGCGGCAAAACCATACTCACCACATTGATGCCCAGATAAAAAAGAAACTTGGATATTTCCCAATAGGTTAGGCCTTTCCCAGTGAGTTGGGACATCTGCGTCCAGATAATGTTTACAATAAAAATGAAAAACAATACACTGAAGATAAACAGAAATGGCCCAAAAAAAGTCTTGATAATATATTGATCTAATTTTTTCAAATCCGAAATTTAGACGTCAAAAATACTGTAAAAAAAGCAATACTGAAATCGATAACTAAATTTTGGCAAATTTTTATGTAAAATTATTTGGGCAGCTATTTGATTACATCGAAAGCTATTTAATATTTATTTTTTATGGCAGCTTTTCCGTCTTCCACTCCCGCTTTTTTCTTTTTTCTCTGAAAAAAGAAAAAGAGCTCCGTTCAAGCCGGGCTGCGCGCAATTCAATGAAAAAACCGCATTGATTAATTGCGGTTTTTAGTCTAATGACAATATAAGTAAATTCCTTAATCGTCTATTATCTCAAAGTCTTGTTAAAAAATATAATCTGTACTCAGGAAGTTAGAATTGTGATCTCTTACAATCGTGTTCAGAAGTTCTTTGTTGGAATCGGTTAATTTTGCAGCAACCAAAGAACGGATCGAAAAAGATCTCAGCGCATCAAACACAGAAAGTGTTCCTTCCGCACTGTCTTTTCTTCCTGTGAATGGGAAAACATCTGGTCCACGTTGCGCCTGGCAATTGATATTAACTCGACTTACAAGATTCACAAAAGGATCAATCAATTTAGAAACTTCCAAAGCATCTTCACTGAAAATACTGACTTGCATCCCGTGATCTGCATTCACTTGATAATCGATAGGTTCTTCTATCGTTTCAAATGGTACAACTGGAATCACTGGACCAAACTGCTCTTCGTGATACAATTTCATTTGTTCATTCACAGGATAAACCACAGCTGGAAAAACAAAAGAAGCTTCATTATAACCGCCATTTTCATTTAATACTTTTGCGCCTTTTGAGACTGCATCAGCGATACATTCTTCCAAATAAGGCGGTTTGTTTACTTCTGGGAGTGGTGTGATTTTGACATCTTTTTCCCAAGGCAATCCACCTTTCAAAGCAGAAACGGCATCTGTCAATTTCTTTGTAAATTCCTCAGCAACTTCTTTCTGAACGAAAATTAGTTTCAATGCTGTACAACGTTGCCCATTAAATGATAATGATCCTAAAATAATTTCACTAACAGCAATATCCAAGTTGGCATTTTTAGTGATGATGGCTGCATTTTTAGCATCAAGACTTAGGATTGCTCTCAGTCTGTTCACTTTTGGGTGAAGTTTTTTCAAACCATTGGCTACTTTACTAGAACCGATGAAAGCCAGAACATTCACTTTGCCACTTTCCATAATTGGGGTGATAATCTCTGAACCTTTTCCGTACAATGTGTTCACAGTTCCTTTTGGAAATGCTTCTTGGAAGGCTTTTAATAAAGGATAATGAGCGAGAACGCCGTGTTTTGGTAGTTTGAACAAGATCGTATTTCCCATTATCTAA
>DLND01000112.1:1071-8947 GCA_002476905.1 Flavobacteriales bacterium UBA7519 | reverse complement strand
ACCTTGTGCCATATCAATGGTTTTGAATTCTGGCACTTTCAGATTTTTGGGAAGTGTTGTCAACTGATGCAGATTGTCTTTTTTGGAAACCAGACTCGTGAACCAAAGAACCTGTGAAGAAAATTGGACACTTTCGTTTATCATTTTTTTGATGAAAGCCATTTCGCCACCTTCACACCACAATTCGGAATGCTGACCTCCGAAATTGAGGTTTGGATTTTGAATTTTCGTATTTCTGAGATTGTTATTCTTTCTTCGATTTCCCGACATTGCATCTTCTTCCGATTCGTGGAAAGGCGGATTACACATTGAGAAAGTGAAACGGTCTTTCGACAAAATGATATTTTTAAAAATCAAATCAGAATCGGGTTGAAGTTTAAGTTGGATATTTTCTTCTAAATTAGGATTACTTTCTAAAATTTTTTGGGCATTTTTCAGAGAATTTGGATTGATATCCGTTCCCAACATTTCCCAGCCGTAAGAATAATTGGCAATCAAAGGATAAACGAGATTGGCTCCTGTTCCAATATCCAGACCTTTGACCGAACTACCAGTTGGAATTTTCCCTTTGTCTTCCGCCAACAAGTCTGCTAAATAATGGACATAATCTGCCCTCCCCGGAATCGGCGGACAAAGATTGCCTTCTGGAATATCCCATTCTTTGACATTATAATATTGTAAAAGCAAAGCTTTATTAAGTAATCTAACCGCTTTCGGAATACTAAAATTGATCGTCAAAGTATCATAATCATTTTTGAAAACGTAATGCTTCAACTCTGGAACGACGGAAATTAAAGCTTCAAAATCATAAGAATTGCGATGGAGATTTCTTGGATGAAGACTGGACTTTTCAGACATCAGCAAAAGTTACTTCGAAGATAAAACATACTGCGCCATAAATTTCGCATTTTCTTTGCTCAATCCATTGTGAGCCGGCATAGGAACATCTCCCCAAATTCCCGAACTTCCTTTAATGATTTTCTCCGCCAGCATTTCTACATTCTCCGGTGTGTTCTCATATTTTTTTGCCACTTCTTTGTAAGAGGGTCCAATCATTTTTTCGTCTAGTTTGTGACAACCTAAACAATCTGCGCCTTCAACTAACGATTTACCTTCGGCAATTGGATCGGTTACGACTTTTGGCGTAGGTTCTGGTTCAGAAGCAATAACATCTTTATTACCAGAATTTTCACTTTTAGAACAGGAAAAAATAGCCATTAAAATGGTTGCAATAATTATTCTTTTCATTTTCAGATTTTGTTCAAATATAAATAAAAAAGACATCCTCTACAGGATGTCTTGATATAATAATTATTAAGTTTAACTTATTTTTTGATTATAACTTTCTCATTAAAAGTAACTCCCAAACCAGTTCCTTTCACAACGTAAACACCGTTTGGTAAAGAACTCACATTAATTGCATTGTCATCAGATAAATTAATTTTCTCTGAAATTACTAATTTACCCGTAGCATCATAAACTTGTACCAATGTATTACCCAAAGTAACCGATCCGCTCTTAATACGAATCTCGTTTTTAGCTGGATTTGGATAAACTATGAATTTATCTTTTTGTACATCCGCAACGGCAAGATTACGATTACATTCTGCAGGCACTGAAAAATCTTCAACCTGATCATTCATTGCTGTTCCCGTACCAATAATTAAACCAGCAGATGCATTAACTCCTAAACCTCTTTTTGCAAAGACATTCCAAATTAGACATTTATCCGCACCTCCTGTTGTAGCTTGATCTGCAGCAATAATTGCATCTCTTCCTTTTACAAATGTTGGGTTACAGCCTTGTAATTTAAGACCATTCATTACTAATTGAAGAACCCTTGCACTTCCTGAGTTTGGAGCAGCAACTACGTCTGATGCATAGCCATATTTTTCAACCATTTTCCAATGTAGATCCCAAAGCATTGTTGCCCATACAAATCCGACGGAGTGAACATTGACATAAGTAGTACCACTAGACACATAAGTCATCCCATTTGTACTACCATAAGTGTAAGCATTAATAGTAGTATCTGGAGAGTATTGAGCCGGCCTGATTCCTTGCCCAGAAATTGTTTCGTTTACTGCAAAAGTACCGATTCCTCTAGGTACAGATGCATCATCTCCTGGACGATTTGTCAACATCAAAGCAAAGAAATCTGACCATCCTTCGCCCATTTGCTCATTACTTGCACTTGTATTAAGACAAGATGATCCACTACCTGTACTTCTGTTTGAAATTCCGTGACCATATTCGTGAGCTACAATACCATTATCCAAACTACCATCTATCCAAATGCTATTGTCTTTGATATTAGCATTCACTACCGTGTTTGCACTTAATTTGGATTTAATCAATTCTCCTTCTGCATTTTCCGTAAGGACACCAGGAATTGTTACAGTTGTATCTGTACCACCCATATTTCCAACAGCAGGAGAATCAGAAACATTATAAACAATAACACCTAATGCCCCTTTATCCTGCGCATTTTTGAATTTGACAGCAAAGTTACAATCTCCTCTTTCTATCAAAGCAATTTTACCTGTTAGGTTAGTATTACTTAAAGTTGTACAACCTTTTATTGGAGAAACAAGAACCACATCAGCAGTTACAGGGTTAGTTGCTATAGTTGGACCAAATCCTGAGTTCACACCAACCACTGGAAGTCTGCCGACTAAATCTGATGGGGCATTATACGATAGAAAATTTTGAGTTTTAGGCCCCCAAAGGTACATTTGCATTCTTGGAACACCTCCGTCTGGAGGCGTAGAGAAATTTGCATTATCCGTTCCTCCTCCATCACGCGCTTCTGCTCTTACAGCATCATTACCACCTCCGCCTTTTCCAAAATTATTTGATTAGAAGTTTCGTGAAGTCTCTGTAAATCCAAATTTATACATAATATCGTGAATCATATTATTGGCATAAAATAAATTGGTTACAGCAGATGCTCTATTGTCATAGGCGCTTAATGAAGTTGACTCAGCAAATGGAAAATCAAATGTGAGATTTCCGGACGTTGTGCTGGATGGAGTAAATCCAACTGTGTTGGAAGCGTTATTATCTACATAAGCGAGGACATTATTACCATACGTGTTTGTATAATTAGTAGTTCCGTTAGAGTGCCAACCTTCTGGTGAGGCCGTGATATCCCAAGGATTGCTTACGATTGCTCTTGATCCGAAAGTCGGAGCTTCTATTGGGAACGGAAAAACGTTATAAGAGGCATTGGTTGCGGCTTTTGAAAAGTTTTTATTCTTGAGATTGTTGTTAAAATGAGTCAAGAGATGACTAGAAATCTGAGACGGATCACCAGTAAAATGATTATCTTCAAAAGAACACTCATTAATCATGTTGTTGTTCTCAAGAATTTCACCAGTTGTCAAGCTTACAAGGGTAGAGTAGAATTTATTTTCTTTAGTTTGATTGATGAAAAATAACTGAGCGGGCAGTAGTGCGTTGTCTTTCTCATAAAAAAATCTGATACTTGCTACTTTATTATCAGGAAGGTTGATCATATCACCACTATTCTCATCCAGTAACTCAAAACCGCTTGTATTAATATCAAGATGCCTCAAAGCTGTGTATAGCGCTTCTGACTTGTCAATCTTATCACGAACAATATTATTTGGATTAACCTGTTTGAAATTATTGTTAAAAGAGATTACATTTCCGCCCTTTATTACAGCTTTTGCAAGGGACTTATATATTGGCGTGTTATTGTAATATTGTTGAACATTTACAATTTCAGACTGAAGACTTTTTGATTTATCCTCATTTTGTATTCTAAACTCTACATTTGAGTTAGCACGGAAAGTAACATCGTTTTTGATGAAATTTCTAATGATTTTGTCATTGGTAGATTGGGCATTTAGATTTGCAAAAAGAAACAATACACCAATCCAGCAGATGTAGTAAGTTGATTTATTATCATAGTTAAAATTTATTATATTATAGTTAAATACAGTATTAGCAAAACTATTCAAAAAAATCTTATTTTATGAATAAAATACAAATAAAGTTGTCTTATTTGATTATTTGTTAAATAATTAATGTTATTATTGATTATTTTTAAATCAGAAAAGTTTGTTGCCAAGATATACTTTATTAGGCTTTTCCAAATATGTTGCAATATTTTCCCTAAAATAAATCATATGTTCCGATGCTTGATGGGATTGAAGATTATCATTAGTTTCCCATTGTTCATGGATAAAAAATACGCCCTTATTTCTTACGTCTTCAAACAAATCGTATTGCATGCATCCATTTTCTTTACGGGTTTCGATAACTAATTTTTTTAATAATTCTATTGCATCCATCATATAATTTTCTTTGATGTGGATGATTGCGCTGAGGTAAACCGCCATAATACTGTGATGTTTTTTAATAGTCAAATTTATAAAATTCAAGCGTTTATATTTTTAAAAATTTCAATTATACAATTAATAAAAAAAAGTGTACTTTTGGAAAAATTCAAAAAAGCAAACAATGGCAGAATACAAACTATTGCTCCCAAGTATGGGCGAGGGCGTTATGGAAGCAACTATTATTAGTTGGCTGTTTAATGAAGGCGATTTTATAAAAGAAGACGACTCTGTGGTAGAAATAGCAACAGATAAAGTAGATTCTGATGTTCCGACGCCAGTTTCAGGTAAAATTGTTAAAATCCTTAAGCAAAAAGACGAAGTTGCTAAAATTGGTGAAGCCATTGCTATTTTGGAAACAGAAGGCGGTTCGCAGGACTCTCAAGAGCCTGAAACAAAGTCTTATGAGGAAGTTAAGGACCAAATAGTTCAGCCAGAACCAGAAGTTGTGAACGCTTTGGAGCAACCATTGAGCAGCTATTCCGATAATTCTTTCAGTAATCAAAACGCAGATATATATCTTTCGCCTTTAGTCAAGTCTATTGTTCAGGAAGAAAAAATCTCGGAGTCTGAACTTAAATCTATCAAAGGAAGCGGTTTGGAAGGTAGAATTACAAAAGAAGATATTCTTGGATTTTTACAGAACAGAGGTGCAGTTCAATCAGTGCCTGCTCCACAGTCTGTTTCTCAAGCAGTTTCTCCGGTTAAATCTCAGCCAGCTCCATCTCAGCCAATCAGTGTGAATGAAGGAGATGAGATCATCCAGATGGATAGAGTTCGTAAAATCATTGCAGATGCGATGGTAAACAGCAAACATACGTCGCCACACGTAACGTCGTTTATCGAAACTGATGTGACCAATGTTGTGACTTGGAGAAATGCAAACAAAAATTCTTACCAAAAAAGAGATGGTGAAAAGCTGACTTTTATGCCGATTTTCATCAGAGCGGTGGTAAAAGCGATTCAAGATTTCCCAATGATTAATGTTTCTGTGGATGGCGATAAAATCATCAAAAAGAAAAATATCAATATCGGAATGGCAACAGCTCTTCCAGACGGAAATCTAATTGTTCCTGTTATTAAAAATGCAGACCAATTGAGTTTATCAGGTTTGGCAAAAGCTATCAATGATTTGGCTTACAGAGCAAGAAATAAGAAACTGACGCCGGCAGATACGCAAGGTGCAACCTACACGATTTCCAATGTAGGAACTTTCGGAAATCTTATGGGAACGCCGATTATTGCTCAACCTCAAGTTGCGATTTTGGCAGTTGGTGCGATTGTGAAAAAACCAGCAGTTATCGAGACGGAATTTGGAGATGTTATTGCGATTCGTCAGAAGATGTTTATGTCGCATTCTTACGACCATAGAGTAGTGGACGGCAGTTTAGGAGGAATGTTCCTAAAACACGTGAACGATTACCTTGAAAATTGGGATCTCAATACTGAAATATAATAAGCAAAGCCTCAGAATTTTCTGAGGCTTTTTGTTTGGTTTTAATATTATAATTTCTTTTTTTCTGGAGATTGTCTATTTGAAAAGAATGATAAAATTTCTATAGTATTATTTATGACTCTATAATATAAAGTGTTAAATTTTAAAATTACGGCTTTTCTAGTTTGTAATCTATCAGAAAGAGGAAAATATTTGGATTTTGCGATATGATTGAACTAATTCTTTCAATTTCATCGCCCAAAATGTTAATTTCCTTTTGAGAAAATTCTCTTTCAAGATATCCAACGGTTTCAGAAAGTTCTTCCAAAGCTAAATCAGTCCAAAGAATTTCAAATCCTTTTTCCATAAATTTCTCTCGCTTTGGAATGTGGATTTAGCCTTCCAGCGTCTGCTTGTTCGATTCCCTTTTCAATAGATTGTCTTTCAGCATCCGAAATTAGATCTGCCCAGTCTTTTTTGTTTTCACGAGAAATGAACTCAGAAATTTTTTCCAGAAAATTCAAATCCTCAATAGTTGATAACCATTGAATTAACTCTAATTTTTTATTTTGTATTTGTAAATCCGTGTCCATTTAAAACCTTTTATCAAATTTAAAAATAAAATTTCAAATTTGTTTGAGCTTTTCTACAAATCATCCAACTCATCCGCAGAGCCTTGTCCTTCATTCATAAGATAAGCTTTCAGGAACGGTGTCAGGTTGCCATTCATCACACCATCCACATCAGAGGTTTCATATCCGGAACGAACATCTTTTACCAATTTGTACGGATGCATCACATAATTTCGGATTTGAGAACCCCATTCGATTTTCATTTTTCCGGCTTCGATTTCGTTTCTGGCTTTCATTCGTTCCTCCAGTTCAATTTCAAAAAGCCTGGAACGTATGAGTTGCATCGCTTTTTCCTTATTCTGAAGCTGAGAACGGGATTCTGAGTTTTCGATAATAATTCCTGTCGGCGCGTGACGAAGACGAACCGCAGTTTCCACCTTATTCACGTTTTGCCCACCAGCTCCGGAAGAACGCATCGTTTCGAAACTGATATCTGCTGGATTGATGTTGATTTCAATCGTGTCATCTACCAAAGGATAAACATAGACGGAAACGAAACTTGTATGACGTTTCGCATTGCTGTCAAAAGGCGAAATTCTTACCAATCTGTGAACGCCATTTTCACCTTTTAGATAACCAAAAGCAAATTCCCCTTCGATTTCTAAGGTTACCGTCTTTACGCCCGCAACATCGCCTTCTTGGAAGTTCAGTTCACGGATTTTGTAGCCTTGTTTATCGGCCCACATTGTGTACATACGCATCAGCATACTTGCCCAATCGCAGGATTCTGTTCCGCCGGCACCAGCTGTGATTTGAAGAACTGCAGACAACTCATCGCCTTCGTTGGAAAGCATATTTTTGAATTCAAGATTCTCAATTTTTTCTACCAATTGTGGGAACGCTTCGTCCAGTTCTTTTTCGGAATCAGGGTCTTCTTTGGCAAATTCTATCAAAACCTGCAAATCCTCGAATTGCGTTTTGATTTCCTCATAGCTTTCCACCCATTTTTTTTTGGAACGGAGCTGTTTCAGAAAAACTTCGGCTTCTTTTGGTTTTTCCCAGAATTCCGGCGCAGCGGTTTTCTCATCATCATTTGCAATCTCAATTTTCTTTTTCTCGATTCCAAGAAACTTGTGAAGATCTTCTATTCTGGATTGTATATCTTTTATTTGGTCTGTGTTTACCACGTTTGTTTTGATTTTTGCAAAAATAGGGAGAAAATTGTTAATGTTGGGAAATAATGATTGGGAGAAATTAAACGCAAAGTCCGCTAAAATTTTTTTTATCTAATTGAAAATATTTTAAGTTCACAAAGGCGCTTTGCTCAGCGAAGAATCATTTTTAAGCCATATTGTGGTTTTATGCAGTTGATGAAAACGTTATTTCTATGACGAAACCCGCAATAGGGATAGTAGTGGAAATCCTTTTTTGTGGATTGATATGTTTAATCAAAAGTGGAAAACATCTTCCACAAAAAAGATTGCAACGGATAGCCCGACCCGAGC